>NZ_LXJQ01000060.1:0-33570 GCF_001728925.1 Pseudomonas sp. 1D4 | reverse complement strand
GGGGGATTCCATCAGGCGCGTCTGGTAGCGCTGTAGGGGATTCCTGCAGTGCGGGCTGTCAAAAACGCTCGCCCTGATCGGTGGCTTTCGACATTGCCCGTGCTGCGGGTGCGCCGGATCATCCGCCCACGCTCCCCCACAAGAACAAGACGGAGTTACCCATGCGCGACTATTTCTCGGCTGCCCGTTCCTTCGACCTCGACGCCGCCTGGGCCGGTCTGGCCGGTGATCCGGCGGCGCTCAACGCCTGCATCGAATGCTGCGACCGCCACCCGCCAGAGGCCCTGGCGCTGGTGTGGGAGGGCCGTGATGGCCAGCGGGCGCGCTGGACCTTCGGCGAGCTGCGCGCGGCCTCCGCCCGCTTCGCCAACCTGCTGGCCAGCCGGGGCATCGGCGTGGGTGACTGCGTGTCGGGCATGCTGCCGCGCACGCCGGAGCTGCTCATCACCATCCTCGGCACCTGGCGCGCGGGGGCCGTCTATCAGCCGCTGTTCACCGCCTTCGGGCCCAAGGCCATCGAGCACCGGGTGCACAGCGCCGGGTCGAAGCTGGTGGTTACCGACCTGGGCAACCGCAGCAAGCTGGATGAGGTGGAGAACGCGCCGCCGGTGCTGACCGTGGGCGATGACTTCTGGCCGGAGCTGGAACGCCAGGCGACTACCTTCGAGCCGGTGCTGCGTCGGGCCGAGGCCCCCTTCCTGCTGATGTTCACTTCCGGCACCACCGGCCTGGCCAAACCGCTGGAGGTGCCGCTGAAGGCGATTCCCGCCTTCATCAGCTACATGCGTGACGCGGTGGACCTGCGCCCCGAGGACCGCTTCTGGAACCTCGCCGACCCCGGTTGGGCTTACGGTCTGTATTACGCCGTGACAGGTCCGTTGGCCATGGGACAGGCCACGACCTTCTTCGAGGGCGGTTTCACGGTGGAGAGCACCTGCCGGGTGATCCGCGAGTACGGCATCACCAACCTGGCGGGCTCGCCCACCGCCTTCCGCCTGCTGCTGGCCGCCCGCGACGAGGTGGAAGCCGCCCTGAAGGGGCGCCTGCGAGTGGTGAGCAGCGCCGGTGAGCCGCTGACGCCGGAGGTGATCCGCTGGTTCGCCGAGGGCCTAGGCTGCACCATCCATGACCACTACGGGCAGACCGAGCTGGGCATGGTGCTGTGCAACCACCACGCCCTGGAACACCCGGTGCGCCTGGGCGCTGCCGGCTTCGCCATGCCCGGCCACCGCGTGGTGGTGCTGGACGAGCAGCACCGTGAGCTGCCGGCCGGCCAGCCGGGCATCCTCGCGCTGGACCGGGCGCGCTCGCCGCTGTTCTGGTTCCCCGGTTACCGCGCCATGCAGACCCGCGCCTTCGTTGGCGACTACTACCTGAGCGGCGATACGGTGGAGCTGAACGAGGACGGCAGCATCAGTTTCGTCGGCCGTGCCGATGATGTGATCACCACTTCCGGCTACCGGGTCGGCCCCTTCGATGTGGAGAGCGCGCTGATCGAGCACCCGGCGGTGATCGAGGCGGCGGTGATCGGCAAGCCCGACCCGGAACGCACGGAGGTGGTGAAGGCCTTCGTGGTGCTGCACGCCGGCCACGCGCCGGACCAACCCCTGGCCGAGGCGCTGCAGCAGTACGTGCGCAAGCGTCTCTCGGCCCATGCCTACCCCCGCGAGATCGAATTCGTCGCGGAACTGCCCAAGACCCCCAGCGGCAAGATCCAGCGCTTCCTCCTGCGCAACCAGGAGATCGCCAAGGCCCAGGCCGCCGCCCACTGATTCGAGGAGAACACAACGTGCGTATCGAACAATCCGTATTCCTGGTGACCGGTGGCAGCTCCGGCCTCGGCCTGGCCACCGCCC
The DNA here is from genome assembly GCF_001728925.1 of Pseudomonas sp. 1D4. Lineage (NCBI taxonomy): Bacteria > Pseudomonadati > Pseudomonadota > Gammaproteobacteria > Pseudomonadales > Pseudomonadaceae > Pseudomonas > Pseudomonas sp. 1D4. Next base: position 31,714 of record NZ_LXJQ01000060.1, on the reverse strand, counting down.
GTGAGCTGGTGGGGCAGGGCGGCCGCGTGGTGCTGGTGGACATCAATGCCGATGCCGGTGCAGCGGCCGCCGAGGCACTGGGGGCGAGCGCGCGCTTCGTCCGTGCCGACATCACCCGCGAGGACGACGCCCGCCAGGCCGTTGCCAGCGCCAAGGAGGCGTTCGGCGGCCTGCACGGGCTGATCAACTGCGCCGGCATCGCCCCGGCGGAGAAGGTGGTGGGCCGCAACGGCGCCCATGGCCTGGAGAGCTTCCGTCGGGTGATCGAGGTGAACCTGATCGGCAGCTTCAACATGCTGCGCCTGGTGGCCGAGGCCATGGCGGCTGCCGAACCCAATGCCGAGGGCGAGCGCGGGGTGATCATCAACACCGCCTCGGTGGCGGCCTTCGACGGGCAGATGGGCCAGGCGGCCTATTCCGCCTCCAAGGGCGGTGTGGCCGCCATGACCCTGCCCATCGCCCGTGACCTGGCGCGCTCGGGCATCCGTGTGATGTGCATTGCCCCCGGCATCTTCGAGACGCCGATGATGGCCGCCATGCCCCAGGAGGTGCGCGATTCCCTGGGCGCTTCTGTGCCGTTCCCGCCGCGCCTGGGGCGCCCGGCGGAGTACGCGGCGCTGGTGCGCCACATCATCGAGAACGTGATGCTCAACGGCGAGGTGATCCGCCTCGACGGCGCCATCCGCATGGCAGCCAAGTAAGGAGAAGCCCATGAACCATGACCCCATCGTGATCGTCAGCGCCGCCCGCACCCCCATGGGCGGCTTCCTCGGTGACTTCAAGGACATGACCGCCGCCCAGCTCGGCGCCGCAGCCAACCGCGCCGCTCTGGAGCGTGCCGGGCTGGCTGCCGACGCGGTGGACGAAGTCATCACCGGTTGCGTGCTGCAGGCCGGCCAGGGCCAGGCACCGGCCCGCCAGGCCGCGCTCGGTGCCGGGCTGCCGGCTGGCGTGGTCTGCTCCACGGTGAACAAGATGTGCGGCTCGGGCATGAAGGCGGTGATGCTCGGCCACGACCTGCTGGCCGCCGGCAGCGCCGAGGTGGTGCTGGCCGGCGGCATGGAGAGCATGTCCAACGCGCCGTACCTGCTGGAGCGCGCCCGTTCCGGCTACCGCATGGGCCACGGCAAGGTGCTCGACCACATGTTCCTCGACGGCCTGGAGGACGCCTACGACAAGGGCCGCCTGATGGGCACCTTCGCCGAGGACTGCGCCCAGGCCTACGGTTTCACCCGCGAGCAGCAGGACGCCTTCGCCATCGCCTCCCTGACCCGTGCGCAGAAGGCCATGAGCGAGGGGCGCTTCGCCGCCGAGATCGTCGCCGTGGAGGCCAAGGCCGGCCGCGAGACCCGTACCGTCGATCAGGACGAGCAGCCGCCCAAGGCGCGCCTGGAGAAGATCCCGACCCTGAAGCCGGCCTTCCGCGACGGCGGCACGGTGACGGCGGCCAATGCCAGCTCCATCTCCGACGGCGCCGCCGCGCTGCTGCTGATGCGCCAGTCCGAAGCGGAGAAACGCGGCCTCAGGCCCCTGGCCCGGATTGCCGGCCATGCGTCCTTCGCCCATGCGCCCAACCTGTTCACCACCGCGCCGGTGGGCGCCATCCAGCGGCTGCTGACGCGCACCGGCTGGAGCCTGGCGGATGTCGACCTGTTCGAGGTCAACGAAGCCTTCGCCGTGGTGCCCATGGTGGCCATGCGTGATCTGGACATCGCCCACGAGCGCATCAACGTCCACGGCGGCGCCTGCGCCCTGGGGCACCCCATCGGGGCGTCCGGCGCGCGGGTGCTGGTGACCCTGCTCAATGCGCTGGGCCAGTACGGCCTGAAGCGCGGCGTGGCCTCGGTGTGCATCGGCGGCGGTGAAGCCACCGCCGTGGCCCTCGAACTCATCGGCTGAAGGAGCCCGTCATGATTCCCTCCGAAGACGACATCCAGATCCGCGACGTGGCCCGCCAGTTCGCCCAGGAGCGGCTGAAGCCCTTCGCGGCCGACTGGGACCGCGAGCACCGCTTCCCCGCCGAGGCCATCCGCGAGATGGCCGAGCTGGGCTTCCTCGGCATGCTGGTGCCGGACGAGTGGGGCGGGGCGGCTACCGGCCACCTGGCCTACGCCATGGCCCTTGAGGAGATCGCCGCCGGTGACGGCGCCTGCTCCACCATCATGAGCGTGCACAACTCGGTGGGCTGCATGCCCATCCTCAAGTTCGGCAGCGAGGCGCAGAAGGCCCGCTTCCTGCGGCCATTGGCGGAGGGGCGGATGATCGGCGCCTTCGCCCTCACCGAGCCCCAGGCCGGCTCCGACGCCAGCGACCTGCGCACCCGCGCCCGGCGCGATGGTGACCACTACGTGCTGAACGGCGCCAAGCAGTTCATCACCTCCGGCAGCCAGGCCGGGGTGGTGATCGTCTTTGCCGTGACCGATCCGCAGGCCGGCAAGAAGGGCATCAGTGCCTTCATCGTCCCTACCGACACTCCCGGCTACCAGGTGGTGCGGGTGGAGGAGAAGCTCGGCCAGCACGCTTCGGACACCTGCCAGATCCAACTGGATGACGTGCGCATCCCCGCCGACCTGCGCCTGGGCGAGGAGGGCGAGGGCTACCGCATCGCGCTGTCGAACCTGGAAGGCGGGCGCATCGGCATTGCCGCGCAGGCGGTGGGCATGGCGCGGGCAGCCTTCGAGGCGGCGCGGGACTATGCCCACGAGCGCAAGACCTTCGGCAAGCCGATCATCGAGCACCAGGCAGTGGCCTTCCGCCTGGCGGACATGGCCACGAGGATTGCCGTGGCGCGGCAGATGGTCCATCACGCCGCCAGCCTTCGGGAGGCGGGCATGCCCTGCCTGACGGAAGCCTCCATGGCCAAGCTGTTCGCCTCGGAAATGGCGGAAGAAGTGTGCTCGGCGGCCATCCAGACCCTGGGGGGCTACGGCTACCTGAAGGACTTCCCGGTGGAGCGCATCTACCGCGACGTGCGGGTGTGCCAGATCTACGAGGGGACGTCGGATGTGCAGCGGATGGTGATTGCGCGGAGTCTGTAACGGGCTCCTCAGGCTCCGCGCGGTGCTCAGACGGTGGGTTCTTCCGCTGAGCCTCTGTCGAGCTGGCTGCGGGCGAACATCAGGTAGGCGTCTACCAGCAGGGCCTCCAGCCCTGAGAGCAGGCGCTCGGCGTGCGGTTCGCCGGCCGCTTCGAACTCATCGCGGATGCGTTGCACCAGGTGAGTGGCCTGTACCAGGCGGTAGTTGCCGAGGTCTCGGCAGGCTTCCGGCGGAGAGCCCCGGTGTACGTCCAGCACCTCGTCGGGGAAGTCCTCCAGGCTGGGGAAGCGGATGCTGTCGTTGACCGGCGCACCGTCGAGTGCGGGGTGTGCGGAGGGGCGCAGGCCACCCGGCAGCAGGGCCAGGCCAGGGGCCCGTGACGCAGTATCAGGCATGAGCGGGCTCCGGCAAGCGGTCAGCCGCTGTGGCTGAAAGAATCCAGTGGGTACGCATGGCAGGGTGTCCTGTCCGGGCCCTTGGGTGGGCCTCTGGGGTTTGTGGGCGTTAACAGACGGTCAGGGGCGGTGGTCGCTCGGTGAAGGTGGGGCGCAAAAATGCGAACCCGATCACGAATGACCACAGGGCGGGCGACTCTAGCGAGGGCCCAGGCGGACGCTCAAGAAGGGCAGGGCGTTTTCAGATTTATCTGATCGATAGGGCGCCGAGGGCCGCGTTCTGCAATGAAAAGCCCCGGCAGGTGCCGGGGCTTCTGTGGCTGTAATCAGAGCGCGAGCGTATGCACCACCTGGGTGGGGTCGTCCTCGTCACGGCGGCGCTGCATGCCGAAGCGGCGGGCCAGCCCGCGCATGCCGGCATTGCTGGCCGAGTCGATGGAATAGAGGCTGCGAATGCCGTTGCGCTTGGCGGCTTCGACCAGGTGGCGCAGCAGCACGCTGCCCAGTCCACGGCGCAGCCATTCATCCGCCACGGTGACGGCGAACTCGCCCTTCTCATCGCCCACCCGTGCATACCGGCTGATGCCGACTTCCAGCAACTCGCCGTCCACATGGGCCAGAGCCACCAGGGCCACGCGGTCGTGGTCGTCCACGTCCATCAACTGTTCCAGCAGGGCGGGGGCCACCTCGCGGAATTCGCCGAGAAAGCGGTTGTGGCGAGCCTCCGGCGACAGGCGGTTGATGAAGGTACGCTCGCGCTCGCGGTCATCCTCGCGCAGCGGGCGGACCAGGACGTGAGTGCCGTCTTCCAGGGGCTCGATCCAGTACTCGCCACGGGGTGTGGCGTGGAGCGGCAGCTCGGGGTGGGGCTGGGCGATGGCGGTATTGAGCGCGGACATGGGCATGTCTCCCTGCAGGTTCGAAAACGGTGCGCGCGTCGGGCGCGGCGAATGGCTCCTGTTTACGCCCCTGGCAGCGCCCGTGCTTGACCAGGATCAATCCCGGCAGGAAGCGCGCTGCGCCGGGTTGTCGCAGGCGCGGCGACGGCGGAAATGATCCAGATCAAGGGAAGGCGCGATGGGAGGTTCAGCATGGCTCCATCGGATTGAATGACTCCTGGAGAACGACCATGGCTACGCCTCGTGACTGCTCTTCCGCACTGGCCCTGCTGGACCTCCTTCTGCTGGGCTGCGACGGGCCCGAACTGCCGGAATCCAATAGCGTCCATTCCAGTCCGTTGGTTCGCCGGCCGTTGGCCGGGGGTGTGCTTGGTGTGTCCGGTGACGCTCCGATGCCGGGGCGTCGCCCCGGGTTGCTGGCCTCGCGGGCCGGGCTGAGCAAGCGTCACTGACGAAGGACCGGGGCGGGCCTGGACGCCGTGGCCGGAAAGTCTGCGCGGGCGTGCTAGCCGCGGTGGCCGGGTTGGCATTCCCGGTGCGTCCCTGCACGTTCCTCCGGGAACAACCTGTACCTGCTGCGCTCGAACGGCGGTGAATCCCGCGTTCTTCGTGCCTATAATCGGCGCCTTCCCGCAGTCCGGAACCTTCCCCATGCTCTGTGCCGAGCTCAAGGCCTTCCACATGGTTGCCCGCCTGGGCAGCATCACCCAGGCTGCCAAGAAGCTTGGGCTGAGCCAGCCCACCGTCACCACCCAGATCCGCAACCTGGAGAGCCGCTACGCCGTGGAACTGTTCCATCGCGGTGGCCGGCGGTTGACCCTGAGCGAGGAGGGCGTGCGGCTGCTGCCGATGGTGCGCGAGCTGCTGCAACAGGAAGCGGACATCGAGTTCTTCCTGCGCAACAGCGGGCAGATGCAGGGCACCCTGCGCATCGGCGCCACCTCGCCTTACTACGTGCTGGGGTTGGTGCGTCGCTTCCGCGAGCGTTTCCCGCAGATCGAGGTATCGGTGGAGATCGGCAATTCCCAGCAGGTGCTGGAGGCACTGGACGAGTACCGGGTGGACCTGGCGGCCTCATCGCAGCCGGTAGAAGACGCGCGCCTCACGCGCCTGCTGCTCGGCCGTGATCCGCTGGTGCTGGCGGTGCACCGCAGCCATCCCCTAGCCGGTGCAGGTCATGTGCAGGTGGCGGCGCTGCGGGGTCATGACCTGCTGATGCGTGAGCGCGGTTCCATCACCCGGCAGATCACCGAGCGCCTGCTGGCGGAGGCGGGCATCGACGCGGGGCCGCTGCTGGAGATCGGCAGCCGCGAGTCCATCCGCGAGGCGGTGATCCGCAACATCGGCATCAGCATCATTGCGCGGCACGAAGTGCCGGATAACCCGGAGCTGCGGGTGGTGGAGCTGGAAGGCGCGCCGGTGATCGACGAATACCTCTATTGCCTCAAGGACCGCCGCCAGGCGCGTCTGCCGGCCGCGTTCATGGCCCTGGCGCGTGAGGCCTGCGAAGAGGGCCGCTGACGGGCCCCAGGAGGGATGCCCCCGGCAGTGCCGGGGGCGGTGGCTCAGAGCCGGTTGAAGCTGACGTTGTCCAGGTACAGGGACTGGTCCTTGCGGGTGCCCAGTACCAGCAGTTCCACGCGGCGGTAGGTGCCGGCGGGTATCTGCACGTCCTGCTGCAGGCGGCTCCAGGTGCCGCCCACGGTGCCGCTCATGCCCAGGGGCAGGTAGCGACCCTGGCCGCTGGTGTCCTCCAGGTACAGGTAGCCGTAGGTGAGGCCCTTGATGGCGGCGTTGCGGCCGATCATCACGTTGGCTGCCAGGCGATAGCCGAAGCCGCCCTGCACCTTGCCCTGCAGCGGGATGCTGGCGCCGCTGCCTTCATACAGGCGTGCGTAGCTTTCCAGCGAAGTGCCGGTGTTGCCGCCCAGGCTGACGAGGCGGGTGCGACCGTGGAAGCCGGCCCAGCCAGCCACGCCGTTCTCGAAGTTCCACGCCAGCGTCGAGGGGACGGTGGGGGTGGTCGGGGTGGTGGGCTTCGGCTCGCTCACTTCGGTCAGTTCCACTTCATCCACCAGCACGCTCAGGCCGTCGCGGCTGATCAGGCCGACGTATGTGGTGCGCGGCGGGGTCTGGGCGCGGGTGTAGGTGAAGGTGCGCTCCAGGGTGGTGAATTCGCTGCTGGTCACCGACTGGGTCACGCCCGAGGCGCTGCCGTAGCTGATGCGGTCATTGGCTTCGTGGAGGATGCCCAGGTAGAGGTTGCCGCGGGCATTGGCGCCCTTGAGCATGACCTTGGCGCGCAGGCGGTAGCGCGTGCCTTCGCGCAGCGCGGTGACCGGGGTGGCGAGGATGTCGCTGCCGCCGTTGGCCAGGTCGAGCAGCAGGGCGTTGTCGCGGCAGGTCTTGCCGACGTTCACCAGGCTCGTCGTGGCGTTGCCCAGCAGGGCCTGCCAGCCGTCCTCGGTGCGGAACTCGCCATTGGCCACCAGCCCCTTGAGCGCCGGCTTGTTGCACCAGGCCGGGGTCGGCGTGGGGGTGGTGGGTGGCGTGGTCGGCGGGGTGGTGGGGGTGCCCGGGTTGGTGGGGTTCTGGGTCTCCGGCACCTTGGTGGTGCGCAGGGAGGCGATCTGTGCCGCCATGGCGTTCAGCGCACGCGCGGCGTCGGCGTGTTCTGCCTGGCCACAGGCCTGGTTGGCGCAGGTGCGGTCGACCACGCGCGGCGAGGAGAACAGCGGCGCCTGGACGCGGGCGTTGAACACATGGGGGTAGCCCATGATGGTGGAGAACTGGCCCTGCACGCCGTAGCCACGGCTCCACTCGAAGGTGCCCTGGTGCCAGTCGGACTGGTAGTAGCCCCCGGTCTGGTCCTGCTCGTAGGAGTGGCGCAGGCCCATGTTGTGGCCGATCTCGTGGGCCATGGTGCTCAGGCTGCAGTCGACGCCTGTGATGGCGTAGGCGCTGTTGGCGGAACCGAAGTTGAAGGTGCCGCTGTTCTTCGGCCCGGAGAGCACGTAGCCGATGCCGCACACGCCGTAGCCCTGGCCTTCCTGGGTGCGGCCGATCAGGTGGACCATGTCGGCGCCGTAGGTTTCGCGCAACTGCTGCACACGACTGTCGGCGGCGAAGGCGGCAAGGTCCTTGCTGGAAACGGTGGGGTAGCTGGCCCAGTCCAGCAGCTGGCGATGCACCAGGCGCAGGCGCAGGTCGACGTTGCTTTTCTTGAAGGCGTTGTTGGCGTACTCGATGTAACTGGCGATGCGTGCATCCATGTCACGGCCGTTGGGCAGTGCCTGGGCATCTCGGGTGTAGAGCACCAGCAGGTCGACGGTACGGGGTTCGGCGGCGTGGGCGGCCTGTACGGCGACGGCCAGCAGGGTGCCGATGAAGAGTCTTTTCATGGTGGGACGTTCCTTGTGGGATCAGCCTTGGGCGGGCGGCGGCAGGGGAGGCAGTTGCTTGGCGTCGGGGGTGACGATCGGGTCCGGCGTGGCGCGCATCAGCAGCTCGTTCTGGTCGGTCACCTGGGTGGCGCCGGTGGCGTTGTCCACCACGAAGGACAGGGTCTGTTCGGTGGTGGCGAGGGTGATGTGGGTTTCCAACTGACCCTTGACCACGGTCAGGGTGTCGGCATCGCTGCCGCCTTCCACCGGGCCACTCCACACGGCGGTGCTGCCGGTGTTGTGGGTCTCGTCCAGTGTGGCGCGCAGCGGTTCCTGGCGACCCGGTACGCCCAGTTGCAAGGTGCGGCCCACGGCCAGCGCCCCCAGCAGGTCGGGGGAGGTCTGGGTGTGGTAGACGGTCATGCCGTCCTGGTCGTTGGCTTGCAGGGTCTCAGGCGCCCACAGGGCCAGGGTGGCGGCGTGGTGGGCGTCCTGCGGGGCGGCTGTCGAGACCTTGGCCGCGGCCGGAGCACCGGCCAGCGGCAGGCTGCCGGCGTCCGCCGAGAGCGACGACGGGGCAGGGCGGGTGTCGGACGGTGCCGAGGCCACCGGCGCCTGATCGCTTTGTGCCGGTGTGTCCTTGAGCAGGACGGCGAGGGTCGTGCCGGCCGTCACCAGGGCGACGGCCGAGTAGAGCCAGGTTTTCCGCATGGGGTTCTCCTTCTTCACCCGGTCTGGGCCGGGTATCTCGTGATCCGCCGGGGCACGTCCGTGATGCACAGGCGGGGTCAATCAACGGGCAGGCAGAGGCCGGCCATTGAATTCAATGACGACGCAAGGGAAGTTCGGTTGAACAGGTGAAGTAGCGCCGGAATCAGGTGCGTATTACTTATTCAGAAGCGAGGTGTTTGTTTGAAATTGAACGTTCGGTTCAGCCATCAGTTTGCCCGTGTCCGAAGGTGTGGAAGTTGAACTAATGAATTATGAAAAAGTGAAGTTGCAAGTGATTTGAGCTGCTTCACAAGCTCTTGTAACCAAAGGGTTTTGTCGAACAATTCGGTTGATGATGGCGACGTGTTATCAGCTGTTTGCGACCAGAAGTCGCCGGACTTGGCAATTACCCATGATTGGCGCCTGGGCTGTCAAACCAGCAATGTGCGAGAAATCCCAATTATCCCGATGGCCATTGAAGAACTGTTTAAGGTGGTGGGTGGTTCACTGGTGGAAGTTGAACGTGTTCAACTTTCCTGGCGCCACACAACTTGCTTCGGTAAGCCAGGGGGCGGCAGCGGACGGGGCAGTAGCGCAATGGTGTGATCCAGCGCTTTGCTAATAGCGAAAGCGTATTTATGCCGCATGCAGGCACCGTGATATCAATTTTCCGGCGTCAATAAATCGAACGACTGGCCGTCATGCCCCGCGACGGTCGAACCTGTTCCACGGGTCGTCAGGGATGCTCTTCCGTGGTTTCGCTGCCACCCGTTCATTCGGGTGAAACATGGGAAGGTGGTCATGCCCCGAACGCTCCTCTACCTGGCGGTTGCCCTGGCCACATCAGGTGTCACCCTCGCCGTTCTTCTGCGCGATGCCCCATCGGCTCCGGCCGTTACTCAGCACACCCCGTTGCCAACAGAGCCGGCTGCACAGCCTGCTGTTCCGGTCATGGCCGCCGCGCCCCAGGCCCTGAGCTCCGTGCCGGTTGCCGTGAACGTGGTTGCGCCACCCCAGGTTGTCACACAGCCACTGGCGAGCACCTCGGCCGATACCGTGGTCGAGCTTTGGGACAGCCATTCGCTGGTGCCCGAGCAGCAGCAGGAGATGACCCTCTACCGCACCGAGGTGGCGATCACCTCCCTGGGTGAGCTGGCCGTCGGCAAGACCCTGCAGTTGGGCGTACCCGGCCGCCAGGCACCGCTGCGCGCCACGCTGGACGAGACCCACAACACCGGCGGCGCTGCCGTCTGGAGCGGCCCGGTGGAAGGTGGCCAGCCGGAAGACACCCTCACCGTGGTGCAAGGCCAGTTGGAGACCCACATCACCCTCGCCACCCGCGAGCAGACCCTCTCCATGGTGGTGGACAACGCCACCGGCGCCACCCTGGTAACCGACCAGAACCAGTTGCTGATGCGTGCCACCCCGGACGTGATCATCACCCCCGACTCCACGCCGTTGCAGCCCCTCCCGCCGCCGGCCCGCAGCTGAGCGTTACAGGAACGAAGACCATGAAGAAACTGCTCGCCTGCCTGGCCCTGATCCTGTTGGCCCCGTTTGCCCAGGCCGCCACCGAACCACGCACCGTCGACCTGTTGGTGCTCTACACCAAGGACGCCCAGGCCCTGCCCAACGGCCGCGACATGAACGCTCGCATCGCCAGCTACATCGAGTACGCCAACAACGCCTTCAAGAAGAGCAACGTCAATTTGCGCCTGCGCCTGGTCAACAGCCAGCCGCTCACCTGGGCCAGCTATCCGACCATCTCCTCCAAGGACCTGGCCGCCTTCGCCGCCGATCCGCGCGTGCAGCAACTGCGTGAAACCTACGGCGCCGACGTGGTGCAGCTCATCAGCCGCACCCAGGTGGGGCAGGGCTATGGCGTTTGCGGCATCGGCTACGTGCTCTCCGGTGCGAAGAACAGTGGCACCTTCCAGAACGGCTCCTGGGCCAGTGCCTATGGCATCACCGGGGTGGACTGCAGCCTGAGCACCATGGCCCACGAGATCGGCCACAACCTGGGCCTGCGCCACTCCTACGAGCAGGACCAGACCGAGGGCTATTACGCCTACCTGGCCCGGGGCATCCACCAGGGCACCTACGAATGGGGCCGGGGCTACGGCGTGCAGGGGCGTTACTCCACCATCATGGCCTACCCCCAGGTGTTCAACGCCACCGCGCAGGCGCCGCTGTTCTCCACGCCCGCAGTGGTGGACAGCACCTGCGCCAACCAGGCCTGCGGGCGAGCCGGCTTCGCCGACGCGGCCCGGGCACTGAACGACATGGCGGCGCAGATCGCCACCTTGCGGCCGACCAAGGTGCCGGAGACGGTCAACCCGACCTCGACGCCCAAGACTCCGGCCACACCTGCCACGCCGACCAAACCCGTTGCGCCGAAACCCCCGGTGACGCCGGCCTGGTGCAGCAAGCCGGCGCTGAGCAGCCTGGTGGCCAACGGTGAGTTCCGCACCCTGGACGGCTGGAGGGCACTGCTCAACCTGGCCAAGCTCAGCACGCTCAACGTCGGCAAGACCTGCCGTGACGACGCCCTGCAGTTCGAGCTGCCGGCCGGCCGCGATGACGTGCTGGCCACCTCCGTGGGCGCACTGAAGGTCGGTGCCAGCTACCGACTCAAGGCCAAAGTGATGCTCAAGGGCACCAACGTGCGCGGCAACGTCTACCTGGGCATGCTTCACGAGCAGAACGCCGGCATCAGCTACAGCACCGCCAATGGTGTGATCAAGTCGGTGACCAGCAGTGAGTTCACCCCCATCGACGTCACCTTCGTCTACCAGCCGCCGGCCAGCGTCATCCGCAACACCTACCTGGGCCTGGTCAGCGTCAATCGCCTGGCCGTGCTGCTGGATGAAGTCGAACTCCGCGAGGTGACGCCCACCAAGCCGGTGGCCCCGACGACTCCGGCTGCTTTCGGCTGGAACTTCAACAGCGCCATCGGCGAGTGGAGGGGCTTCTACGGCAGCACCCGGCTGACCGCACTGGCAACCACTGGCAAGTCCCTGGAGGTCCATGCCCGCCGTGCTGACGGCACCGGCGCCAGCCTGCTCCTGGCCGGCAAGGTGCAGCCAGGGCTGTCCTACCGCTTCGCCGCCGACGTGATGGTGAGCCGCACCACCAGCGTCGCCGCGCTGGCTTATGCCTACCTCTACCTGGAAGACACCGCCGGCCGCGGGCGCCTGCTGTCCCTGGGTGTGGTCAATACCAAGGGCGGCGCCTGGGGCAAGCTGCAGCAGAGCTTCCAGGTGCCGGCCGGGACCTACCGGCGGATGGAGCTGTTGGTGCTCAGCACCCGTGCCGACCAGTCGCTGTACCTGGACAACGTCAGCCTCAACCGGCTTTAAGCCCGCACGCCCGGTCCCTGTTGCAGGGGCCGGGCTTTTCATTGGCTATGTCCTAATCGCTTATCGCGACTCTTCACCCCTCTAGAGCAGACTTCCCGGCCCACCTCCTCGCATGGCAAGCGCGCACGCTGCGCTGTTGCCAGGCAAGGAATGTTCGGGCGGGGACAGTGCCCCTTCAAGAGGCCGAGCGGAATCGTCGTGGAAGGGGTTGAGCGACATGGATGTCGCGAGAGCGCTGCCGGGCCATGGATGGCCCGTCAGCGCGCGCCCCTGGAACGATGACGTAGCGAGGGCACCCGACGCAGTCGGGCCGGATGCAGGGGCGAGCCTTTTTGGTTTCTTTTTTGGCGACTGAAAAAAGAGACTCGCCAGGCAAGGCGAAACAGGTGATATCTGCAAACTCGATAACCAGCTTGGCACCGCAATTCGGTGCTTCGACATCAGCCTTTTCCGTACCAGCCCCGTCTTGCCTCTTACTGCCTCGAAACGAAATCAAAGCGCGCGCCGGCAGCGCGGACGAGCGTGGCGATGTCCGCCTCCTGTTCCGGCAGCCCCGCAAAGATCACCTGCAGGCCTTCGAGTCGCTGGCCCTTCAGCGCCCCCTGCATGACCGCGGCGTCCAATGCCGGCGCACCCCCGATGACCAGAGCGCGCGGGGTGGACAAGCGCGCCACCTGGCTCAGCAGCGCCGCCAGCTGAGTGGCGTTGGCACCGTCGCCGGAGGCGATTGCCAACTGGTCTGTCAGGGCCTCGGCCAGGATCTGGCCCTGCTTCTTCTCCGGCGGGTGGGTGCTGCAGCCACCCAGTCCGAGAGCCATGACGGCCAGCGCCAGGGCAACGGCGCGATGGGGCGGGGGCGGTGTTCGTTCGTCATGCTGAGTTTCCTTCTCCATGAATCGATGGGCCCTGAAGCCTGTCCCGGCGCGGCTGCGCCGGCCGCTGCGCACACGACCCGAGCGCTGGCCTATACCAAATCCGCCAATGCCACTATCGGTGGGCTTGGGGTTATCGCCACATGGATTTCGCATTTGCTCCCTAGCATCAGCCTCGTCGAGCCGTACCGCGCTTCCTGCGGTGCGCCAGTGTTCTGCGAGGTCCTGTCATGTCCGCCACCCCCTATCTGCAGGCTTGCGAAGTGCGCAAGCGCTTCGGCAGCTTCACCGCCCTGGACGGGGTGTCCCTGGACATCGCCGAAGGCGAGCTGGTGTGCCTGCTGGGCCCCTCCGGCTGTGGCAAGACCACGCTGCTGCGCTGCATCGCCGGGCTGGAGCGCCAGGACAGCGGCGTTCTGTACATGGGCGGGCGGGACATCTCCCACCTGCCGCCCCAGGCCCGTGACTACGGCATTCTGTTCCAGTCCTATGCGCTGTTCCCCAACCTCAGTGTCGAGCAGAACATCGCCTACGGCCTCACCGGCGCCCGCCGTGAAGAGGCCCGCCAGCGCGTGGCGCAGATGCTCGAACTGGTGGGCCTGACCGGCAGCGAGAAGAAGTACCCCGGCCAGCTTTCCGGCGGCCAGCAGCAGCGCGTGGCCCTGGCCCGCGCCCTGGCGCCGTCGCCGTCGCTGCTGTTGCTGGACGAGCCCATGTCGGCGCTGGACGCCCGCGTGCGCGAGCACCTGTGCACCGAGCTGCGCCAACTGCAGAAGCGCCTGGGCATCACCACCCTGATGGTCACCCACAACCAGGACGAGGCCATGCTCATGGCCGACCGCATCGCGGTGATGAACCACGGCCGGGTCGAGCAGTACGACACCCCCGAGACCATCTACCGGCGCCCGGCCACGCCTTTCGTCGCCAGCTTCGTCGGCCAGGGCAACTGGCTGCCCTTCGAGGGTCGCGAGGGGTGCCATGCCCGGGTCGGCGACCTGCGCCTGTGCCTGCCCGAGCAGGCGGGCGAGGGTGCCAGTGGCCAGTTGTTCTGCCGCCCCGAGGCCATCGCCGTGGAGCCTGGCCAGGACGACGACAACCGCTTCCGCGCCCAGGTGCGCGAGATCACCTTCCTCGGCAACCGCTGCCGGGTGAGCTTCGAGCTGGACGCCTTGCCCGGCCACCCGCTGCTGGCCGAGCTGGACCCGGCGCAGATGCCGCGCCTCGGCGGGCCGGACATCTGGGTGGCGCTGCCGTCCCGCAGCCTGCAGGTGTTCGCCTGATGGAGCGCACCCTGGCCCTGCCGCAGAGCGCCCGCCGTCGCTCCGGCAACCTGGGCGACCGCCTGTTCATCCAGGGCGGCAAGTGCCTGTTCCTGGCCTTCCTCGCTGTCGCCGTGGTGCTGCCCCTGGCGGCCATCTTCTGGCGCGGCTTCAGCGGTGAAGCCGGGCAGGGCGGTGGCCTGGTGGCGGCCCGTGAGCTGCTGGCCAGCGCCAACTTCCACTGGCTGCTGGGCAACAGCCTCAAGGTCTCCCTCAGCGTCGCCGCCCTGGTGGTGCCGGTGGCCTACCTGTTCGCCTACGCCCTGACCCGCACGCTGATCCCGGCCAAGGGCCTGTGGCGCGGCATTTCCCTGCTGCCGCTGCTGGCGCCCTCGATGCTGCCGGGGATCGCGCTGATCTACCTGTTCGGCAACCAGGGCCTGTTGCGCGGCTGGCTGCCGGACAACATCTACGGCTTCTGGGGCATCGTCCTGGGCGAGGTCATCTACACCTTCCCCCATGCGCTGATGATCCTCATCTCGGCGCTGTCCCTGGCCGATGGTCGCCTGTTCGACGCCGCCTCCAGCATGGGTGCCGGGCCCTGGAAGGCCTTCCGCAGCATCACCTGGCCGGCCACGCGCCAGGCCGTGTTCGCCGCCTTCTGCCTGGTGTTCACCCTGACCATCACCGACTTCGGCGTGCCGGTGGTGGTGGGTGGTGACTACCAGGTGCTGGCGCTTGAGGCCTACAAGGCGGTGGTGGGGCAGCAGCAGTTCGGTCGCGGTGCGCTGATCGGCATGGTGCTGCTGTTGCCGGCCCTGCTCAGCTTCGGTGTCGATGCCTGGCTGCGCCGGCGCCAGGGCGATGCCATGAGCGGTCGCGCCCAGGTCCACCAGCCCAAGCCCTCGCGCCTGCGCGATGCCGGCTTCCTCGCCCTGGTGCTGCTGGTCTGCGCCGTGCTGCTGGGGGTGCTGGGCATGGCGGTGTACTCCTCGCTGGTGAAGTTCTGGCCCTACAACCTGTCGCTGTCCCTGCGTCACTACGCCTTCGAGGAGGGCGCCGGCGGCGGCTGGCTGGCGTACCGCAACAGCCTGACCCTGGCGACCTGCACCGCGCTGTTCGGCGGCGCGCTGATCTTCACCGGCGCCTGGCTGATGGAGAAGACCCACGGCCAGCGCGCCCTGAACCAGGTGCTGCGCCTGCTCAGCTTCGTGCCCATGGCGGTGCCCGGCCTGGTGCTGGGCCTGGGCTACGTCTTCTTCTTCAACCTGCCGGCCAACCCGCTGCACGGCCTCTACGGCAGCATGACGCTGCTGGTGGTGTGCTCCATCGCGCACTTCCTCACCACCGCGCAGATGACCGCCAGCACCGCGCTGCGCCAGCTCGACGGCGAGTTCGAGGCCGCTGCGCTGTCGCTGAAGATGCCGCTGTACCGCCACTACCTGAAGGTGACGCTGCCCATCTGCCTGCCGGCGCTGCTGGACATCGTCCGCTACCTGTTCGTCTCGGCCATGACCACCGTGTCCGCCGCGATCTTCCTCTACAGCCCGAGCAGCGTGCTGGCCGCCGTCGCCGTGCTGAACATGGACGACGCCGGCAACGTCGGCGGCGCGGCCGCCATGTCCACCCTCATCCTGCTCACCTCGGCGGCCGTCTCGCTGCTGCTGGCCGGGGCCTCGCGCGGCCTGCTGCGCCGCTCCCAGGCCTGGCGCCAGACCGCGCCCGGCCACTGATCCACGGAGATCCCCATGCATTACCAGACCCCCACGCACCTGCAGGCCGCCATCCTCGACTGGGCCGGCACCGTGGTCGACTTCGGCTCCTTCGCCCCCACGCGGATCTTCGTCGAGGCCTTCGCCAGCTTCGACGTCGAGCTCAGCCTGGAGGAAGCGCGCGGCCCCATGGGCATGGGCAAGTGGGACCACATCCGTACCCTGTGCGACGTGCCGGCCATCGCCGCGCGCTTCGAGCGCCGCTTCGGCCGGCTGCCCACGGACGCGGACGTGACCGCGATCTACGAGCGCTTCATGCCGCTGCAGATCGCCAAGGTCGGCGAGCACTCGGCGCTGATCCCCGGCGCCCTGGACGCCATCGCCGCCCTGCGCCAGCGCGGGCTGAAGATCGGCACCTGCTCCGGCTACCCCAGGGTGGTGATGGACAAGGTGGTGGAGCTGGCCGCCGAGGCCGGCTACCGCCCGGACCACGTGGTCGCCACCGACGAGGTGCCCAGGGGCCGCCCGAGCCCGGCCCAGGCCCTGGCCAACGTCATCGCCCTGGGGCTGGACGACGTGGCCGCCTGCGTGAAGGTGGACGACACCGAGCCCGGCATCCTCGAAGGCCGCAGCGCCGGCATGTGGACCGTGGCGCTGCGCTTCTCCGGCAACTTCCTCGGGCTGGACTTCGCCACCTACCAGGCCCTGCCGGCCGCGCGCCTGGCCGAGGAGCGTGCCCGTATCGACGCACTGTTCGCGCCGAGCCGCCCGCATTACCTGATCGACACCATCGCCGACCTGCCGGAGGTGATCGACCTGATCAACGCCCGCCTGGCACGAGGTGAAACCCCTGCCAACGCCTAACCACAGCAAGCCAAACCCGACCCCAGCACACCAACCCAAGGAGCTTCACATGTTCAAGCGTCTCGCCTTCGCTGCCGCCGTTGTCGCAGGCTTCGCCCTGCAGGCCCAGGCCGCCACCGAGCTGACCGTCTACACAGCCCTGGAGGCCGAGCAACTGGCGGCCTACAAGAAGGCCTTCGAGAAGGAAAACCCGGACATCGAGATCAAGTGGGTGCGTGACTCCACCGGCATCATCACCGCCAAGCTGCTGGCCGAGAAGGAACGCCCCCAGGCCGACGCCGTGTGGGGCCTGGCCGCCTCCAGCCTGGCCATCCTCGACACCCAGGGCATGCTGGAGCACTACGCGCCCAAGCACCTGGACAGCATCGGCGCCAACTACCGCGACGCTGCCAACCCGCCGGCCTGGGTGGGCATGGACGTGTGGGCCGCCACCATCTGCTTCAACACCGTCGAAGCCGAGAAGCAGGGCCTGACCAAGCCCGGTAGCTGGGAAGACCTGACCAAGCCCGAGTACAAGGGCAAGATCGTCATGCCCAACCCGGCGTCCTCCGGCACCGGCTTCCTCGACGTCAGCGCCTGGCTGCAGACCTTCGGCGAGAAGCAGGGCTGGGCCTACATGGATGCGCTGCACCAGAACATCGGCCAGTACGTCCATTCCGGCTCCAAGCCGTGCAAGCTGGCCGCCGCCGGTGAGTTCCCCATCGGCATCTCCTTCGAATACCCGGCCGTGCAGCTCAAGCGCCAGGGCGCGCCGCTGGACATCGTCCTGCCGAAGGAAGGCCTGGGTTGGGAGATCGAAGCCACCGGCATCGTCAAGGGCACCGACAAGCTCGACGCCGCCAAGAAGCTCGCCGACTTCTCCGCCAGCCCCGCCGCGATGGACCTGTACAAGGAGAACTTCGCCGTCCTCGCCGCCCCCGGCATCGCCAAGCCGCAGACCGAACTGCCCGCCGACTACGAGCAGCGCCTGATCAAGAACGACTTCGCCTGGGCTTCGAAGAACCGCGATAGCATCCTCGCCGAATGGCGCAAGCGGTATGACGGCAAGTCGGAGAAGCTGCCGCAATAAGCGCTCGTCCACCCAGCAAGGAGTCACCTGCGATGCGCCCGGTCATGCTGTTCGTCTTCACCTCACTGTTGGTCCTGACGCTGCCCTGCGGGGCGGCTGACGAGGGCCTCGTGCCCAGCCAGCGCCAGTTGCGTGAAGCCTGCAGCATGAGCGGTTCGCAAGCGGCCCTGAACGCCTGCCTGCACGAGAAGCTGGGCGACAGCCAGCACGCCGTCGAGCGAGCCGAGTCGGCCCTGTTCGCAGCGTTCGAGCGGTGGGACGAGGACGCTGAACAGGTCCGCACCGGCCAAGGCCGCGCACGTGCTGCCCGCCAATCATTCATCGAGTACCGGGAGCGCCAATGCGCCCTGGCCGCGTCGGTCGGTGGCGGTGCCATCGGCCATGCGCTGGAGGCCCGGCGCCTGGCCTGTACCGCCGAGCTGAACTACCAGCGCGCGCAGCAACTGGAAGCGCTGGCCCGTGAACTGCCGGCGAGGCTGTCTTCCTGACGTGAACGCTCCTGGGCGGACTCGATGATCCCGTGTCGTCACGCGCCTGTCCCGCTCCCGGGGCAGGCACGTGACGGTCACACCTGACCCATAGGATTCCCGCAATGCCCATCCACGACACCGATATCGCCATCGTCGGCGCCGGTATCCTCGGCCTTTCCCACGCCTATGCCGCTGCACGGCGCGGCCTGCGGGTGACGGTTTTCGAACGCAGCGAGCAGCCCCTGGGCGCCTCGGTGCGCAACTTCGGCCAGGCGCTGATCACCGGCCAGGCACCGGGCCCGATGCTGGACCTGGCCCGGGAGGCCCGACCGATCTGGGCGCACCTTGCCGAGTCGGCCGGCTTCCACATCCGCCGTCAGGGCTCGCTGCTGTTCGCCCGCGACGAAGCCGAAGAGCAGGTGCTCGACGCCTTCTGTGCCGGACGCGCGCGGGAGCACGGCTACACCGTCGAACTGCTGCGTGGCGAACGCCTGGCGGCGCTGTACGACGGCCGCTTCGCCCACCACCGCGCCGCGTTGCACGGTGCCGATGACCAGCAGCTCTACTCCCGCGAGGCGCTGCCGGCCCTGGTGGCCTACCTGCGTGAGCAGATGGGCGTGACCTTCCACTTCTCCACCCTGGTGCGCGACGTCGAACCCCAGCGTGTGCACACCAGCGCCGGCAGTTGCCGCGCCGAGCAGATCATCGTCTGCTCTGGCCATGACTACCTGACCCTGCTGGCCGAGCCGATGGCTGCGCTGCAGCCCCAGGTGTGTCGCCTGCAGATGCTGCGGGTGCGCCCCGCACGTGACATCGGCCTCGACCATGCCGTGCTGACGGGCCTGAGCTGCACTCACTACGGCGCCTTCGCCGACCTGCCCGAAGCCATTGCCCTGCGCGAGCAGGTTCAGGCCCGCCGGCCGGAACTGATCGAGCACGGCATCCACCTGCTGGTGAGCCCCACGCCCCACGGTGACCTGATCGTCGGTGACTCCCATGACTACGGCCGCGATGCCTCGCCGTTCAATGCCGAAGCGGTGGACAGCCTCATGCTGGACCTGGCCGAGCACACCCTCGGTGAACGGCTGCAGGTGGTGGAGCGCTGGCAGGGCGTGTACGGCGCCCGTGGCCCGGCGCCGTTCAGCGTCATCCAGCCCGAGCCGGGCATCACCGCCGTGCTGATGCACACCGGCCTGGGCATGAGCATCGGCCCGGCGCTGGGCGAACGCACCGTCGCGAGATGGATGGCGTGAAACCAGAGGTTTGCACCCAGGCTCCGGGGCCTGGGTGCAGGTTCAAACAGCGCTTGAGTTGTTGATGCCGGCGTTGTCTTGAGCCGCCGCGTGGCGGCCTACAGCCGGAAGGCAGACATTTCCTGCGCCAGCTCCTCCGAGAGCTGCCGCAGTGACTGGCAGCTCTCGACGCAGTTCTGGAGATCGCTGCGGGCCGCTTTTGCCAGGTCAGCTACGTTGGTGATGTTGTGGCTGATGTCATCGGTGGTGATGGATTGTTCCTCGGTGGCGGTGGCTGCCTGCCGATTCATGTCACTGATCGCCTCGATCTGCTCGGCGATAACCTTGAGCGATTGACGGGTCTTCAAGGCTTCCTGAACGCCGTTGTCCGTGGCGCTCTGGCCGGTCTGCATGGACGCAACAGCGTCTTCTGCGCCCTTCTTGAGGCCAGCGATCATTTGCTGAATCTCATCGGTGGACCCTTGGGTCCGGCCTGCGAGGGTACGCACTTCGTCGGCCACCACGGCGAAGCCACGTCCCATTTCGCCGGCCCGAGCAGCCTCGATTGCAGCGTTGAGGGCAAGCAGGTTGGTTTGTTCGGAAATGCTGCGAATCACCGCGAGCACCTGATCGATCGACGCTACCTGAGAGGCCAATTGGCCCACCGCGTCCGATGCATGGCTGATGTCGCTCGCCATGCTTTCAATGCGCCGGCTGGATTCGTTCACGGCGTTTCCCGCCGACTGCACCTCAGTCAAGGCCCTCTGGCTGGCCTTCGCGGCCTGGTTGGCGCTACCGGCAATCTCTTGCACCGTCGCTGCCATTTCATGCACGGCGGTGGCCATCATTTCGGACATCTCGGATTGCTGCCGACTTCTCTGGCTCGCACTGGAGACCGAGTTGGAAATCTGCTCGATCGAACCAAGCAGGGATCTGCTGGTTCTCAAGGATTTCTCGATCATGGCTTTGAGGGTCGTGTTCATCGTGTGGAGGTTTTCCATGACGCTACCTGAGCCGTAGGCCGGAAACCTGATGGCCAGATTGCCCTGACTCAACGCCGTTACCACTTGATCCAGCTCGGTTGGAGAGGCTCCCAGCAATGCTTTCAGCCGGAGGCTGTTGACGAAGATGAGTGCGGCGATCGCCGCCAGCAGCCCTGCGAGTACTCCGATGAAGAGTTGCTTGGCAGCCGTCATGGCATGGAACGAATCATTCACGGCGGCCTCGGTCCGGGCATTCAGGAGTACGAAGAAGTCGTCGACCGGCTTCATGATCCTGGCCTTGTAGCGGTGATAGTCCTTGCTGTGCAGCAGATCCCGCGCCAGGGCAAGATCGGGCTCGCCTTTCACGACGTAGTTCCCGGCGCTGTCGGCAAAAAGGCCTTTCACGGCACTCATCGCCTTGACCTCTGTTTGCACCAGGTCATTCGAGTTGGCTTGGGCTTCCTGCAACTTGGCGAACTCTTCGGGCGTGAATCCCGCGGCTTTCATCAGGTCGGTGAGGGCAACCGCTGAGGTGTCCTCTCGCGGCTTGGTATCCCCTGCTGCAACGAAGTCCCAGTAGATCCGCTCATAATTCCGCGGGCGTGGGGCCTTGCCATTGCGGATGTCCAGCACCTGCATGTACTGGCGCTCGTACTCTGGGTCAGCGGTCACAACGTAGGTGCGTGCCAATCGTGTCAGGTCATCCGAGCTCTGGCGCAGCTCGTCAGCCAGCAGGTAGGACTGGTAGCGGTTCTCCGCGACAGAGATGAAGGCATTCATCGCTTGGGTCATGGAGTAGTAGGAGTAGAGCAGCAGCAGTGCGCTCACTCCGATAACCCCAATCAAGGTCTTCAGCCACAGGTCGATTGTCTTTCGTGATCTAGACATGATGCTTTCCTGTCGTGGGTAAAGCGTGAGTCGCTAATCCCCAGGCTAGACCAGTTCCCGCAGGTGGCGAGCTTTGCCGAGTGAGCGTCATGAGGTGGAGCGCCCATCGGTCGACGTCAGATGGGCGCGTGCGCCGGTGCTCCCGATGCACGCTGCCGTTGTCGTTGTGGCGTCGAGAACACCCTCAATGCCCATCAGCTTGCACAGGCTGGCTCGCCCGGGTGTTCCGAAAGCCAGCTAGTCCAGGCGCTTGCTCACGCGCTTGACCGCCACCCCCAGCACCACCAGGGTGAACAGCAGCAGCGCGGCGATCTCCGGCCAGAGGTCCGCGAGGCTGGCGCTGCGCAGCATGATGCCGCGTGCCAGGCGCAGGAAGTGGGTGAGGGGCATCAGCTCGGCGAGCCACTGGGCGAGGCGCGGCATGCCGGCGAAGGGGAACATGAAGCCGGACAGCAGGATCTGCGGCAGGAAGATGAAGAAGGCCATCTGCATGGCCTGGAACTGGCTGCGGGCGAGGGTGGAGATGAACACCCCCAGGCTCAGGCTGGCGAACACGAACACCAGCGAGGCGCCATAGAGCGCCAGCAGCGAGCCGCGCACCGGCACCTCGAACAGCCAGCGCCCCACCAGCAGGATCACCGTCACCTGCAGCAGGCCGATGCCGACGAAGGGCAGCACCTTGCCCAGGGTCAGCTCCCAGGGCGACACCGGGGTGGTGATCAGCAATTCCATGTTGCCCCGTTCCCGCTCGCGGACCAGGGCGATGGCGGTGAACAGCACCATGGTCATGGTGAGGATCACCCCGATCAGTCCCGGTACCGTGTTCAGCGGCGCCAGGCGTTCGGGGTTGTAGAGGTTCACCACCTCCACTCCGGTGGCGCGGGGCCAGCCGGGCAGCGGGTAGGCGGCCAGTTGGCGGGCGGAGGCCTGTACCACCTGATCGGAACCGTCCACCACCAGTTGCAGGGGCGGCCGGTCGCGCCGTTGCAGGCGCGCCTCGAAGTCCCGGGGGATCACCAGGGCCGCGCTGATCGCGCCTTCGGCGAACAAGCGGTCGAGCTGCTGCGCCGTGGCCAGGTGGTAGCGGAAGTCCAGCACCTGGCTGGCGCCCAGCTCAGCGATCACCTCCCGCGAGCGGGCGCTGTCGGCCTGGTCCAGCACGGCGGCATGGAGGTTGCGCACATCCATGTTGATGGCGTAGCCGAACAGCACCAGTTGCAGGATGGGGATGCCGACGATCATGGCGAAGGTCAGCCGGTCGCGGCGCAGCTGGCGCAGCTCCTTGAGCACGATGGCCCCGAGCCGGCGCAGGTTCATGGGCGGGCCTCGGCGTGGGAGGTGGGGCGCTGGGTGACGGTGACGAACACGTCCTCCAGGTTGGCGTCGGTGTCGCGCACGTTGGCGTCGATGCCGGCCTTCTCCAGCAGCCGGACGATGCAGTCACGGGCATCGGCCGCGGCGCTGAGCACCCGCAGGCTGGCGCCGATCTGCGCCAGGGCCAGCACTTCCGGCTGCCCTTGCAGCGCGCGCTGGGCCTGCCGGGGTTGGGCGCACTCCACCAGCAGCGGCCGGCCGGGCAGGGCGTCCATCAGCTCGGCGGGGCTGCCGTCGGCCACCAGGCGGCCGGCGTCGAGAATGCCCAGGCGGGTGCAGCGCTCGGCTTCGTCCATGTAGTGGGTGGACACCAGCAGGGTGGTGCCGGCCTCGGCCAGCTCGAACAGCGACTCCCAGAACTCCCGGCGTGACTGCGGGTCAACGGCGCTGGTGGGCTCGTCCAGCAGCAGCAGGTCGGGCTTGTGCAGCACCGCCCCGGCCAGGGCCAGGCGCTGCTTCTGCCCGCCGCTGAGGGTGCCGGCCAGTTGCCGACGGCGGTCGCCGAGCCAGTAGCGCTCCAGCAGTTCGTCGATGCGCCGGCGTGCGTGGGCGCGGTCCAGCCCCTGGACGGCGGCGAGGAAGTCCAGGTTCTCGGCGACGGTCAGGTCTTCGTAGAGGGAGAACTTCTGCGTCATGTAGCCGATGCGCCGCTTGAGGGCCTCGGCGTCCTCGGGGATGCGGCAGCCGAGCACTTCGATCTGCCCGGCGCTGGGCAGCAGCAGCCCGCAAAGCATACGGATGGTGGTGGACTTACCGCAGCCGTTGGGGCCGAGGAAGCCGAACACTTCGGCGCGGTTCACCTGCAGGTCGAGGCTGTCCACGGCGGTCAGCTCGCCGAAGCGCTTGGTCAGGCTCTGGGCACGGATGACCGCTTCGCTGCCGCTCATGGCGCGCTCCAGTAGGCCTGCAGGGGCAGGCCGGCGGGCAGGCGGCGCGCGTCGTCACCCTGCAGCAGCAGTTCGGCACGGTAGGCGAGGCGGCTGGCGTCGTCACCGGTGAGGGCGTAGTAGGGCGTGAAGGCGGCTTCGCTGGCGATGCGGCGGACCTGGGCGTCGAAGGGCGTGGCGATGCCTTCCACCTGCACCTGCAGGTGGTCGCCGATGGCCAGGCGCGGGCGCTGGGAGGCGGGCACGTAGACCCGCGCGTAGGGCGCCTCACCCACCAGCAGGCTGGCCAGTTCGGCACCGGCCGGGGGCTGGTCGCCGGGCTTGTAGGGCAGGGCGTCGACACGGGCGTCGCGCGGGGCGCGCAGGGTCAGGCGCTCGCGGGTGATGCGCAGTTGGGCGACGCGGCCCTCCGCCGCCTGCACCTGGGCTTCGGCCTGGTGCAGTTGTTCCGGGCGGGTGCCGTTGAGCAGCTCGCGCAACTGGGCGTTGGCGCTGTTCACACTGGCGCGGGCCTGGTCGCGGGCGGCACGGGCGCGGTCCAGATCGGCGATGGCCACCTGGCGGCGTTCATAGAGGGCGGCGATGCGGGTGAAGCTGCGCTCGGTATCGGTCAGCTCGGCCTGGTAGCGGGCCAGGCTGGCGCGGGCCGCGTCGATGGTTTCGTCTCGGGAGCCGTTGCGCAGCTCGTCGAGGCGGGCGCGGGCGGCGGCCAGATCGCCCTCGGCTTCGGCCAGGCGGGCATCGGTGCGGCGCGGGTCGAGTTCCAGCAGCACCTGGCCGGCGCTGACCTGTTCGCCTTCGGCCACGTGCCAGGCCAGGATCGGCTCGGAGGCCTCGGCGGGTACGGCGATGCGGTCCCATTCCAGGGTGCCGAGCAATTGCGGCGGCGCGGGCTTGCAGGCGGCCAGCAGGGCCAGGCCGAGCAGAAGGAGCGGGCGGGTGTTCATGGGCACATCTCCAGGCCCCGTTCCAGCAGGGCCAGTACGTGGTTGACCAGGGCCTCGTCGTCGAGGTCGTCACTGGCGAAGATGCCGCGCCAGAGCGAGCCGGCGGCGTAGGGCAGCATCACCAGGCCGAGCAGCGAGACCACCAGCAGGCGTGGGTCCAGGTCCGGGTTGAGATGCCCGTCGTCGCGTGCGGCGGCGAAGCGCCGGGCCAGTTGCACCGGCAGCAGCGGGGCGAAGCGGGTCAGCACCACTTCGCGCAGGGCGCCGCCTTCGCAGAGCACTTCGCGCACCCACAGCGGCGGCAGCCAGGGGTGCTGCGAGAGGGTCGCGCTGAGCCCGCGAACGAAGGCCCGGACCAGTTCGCGGGGCTCGTTCCCGGGCGTCGCCAGGCGTTGCACCATCCCCATCAGCAGGGGCTGCAGGCGCTCCTCCACCACAGCGTCCAGCAGGCGTTCGCGGTTGCCGAAGTGGTAGTTGAGCAGCGCCGGGGTCACGCCCGCATGCTCGGCGATGTCGCGCAGGCGGGTGGCTTGCACGCCGGCCTGGGCGAAGCACTGGATGGTGCTGTCGAGCAGGCGCTCGCGCAGGTCGGGGGCGTCTCCGCTGGGGCGTCCGGGGGTACGGCTGCGGGTCATGGGGCAGGCTCCGGGGGCGAATGGGCTTAATTAAATCCCGATTTAAATAATTCGCAAGCGGGCTGATGCGCGTATTCGAGGGGGAACTCGGGGCGGGTTGGCTCAGTCAGCTCTGGGGAGACCCATCGAGAGGGGAGAACCGGCCATGACGCTCTGGATCATCAGCTACCACAAGGACAACAACACTTCGACGCTTGAGCTGGAGGCGCCCGAGCGGCCGACACCGGAACAGGCGTGCGCGGCGCTGCTGGACTGGGCGGAGGACCATCTGCCGGCAGGGGAATACGCCGGCAGCGAGGCGCCAAGCCGGGAGCCGGCGATGCGCCTGCTCAAGCGCTATGGCGTGACCCTCACGGGGATCGCGGCTCGCTAGCAGGCCGCTGAGAACTCGCTGCATTGCCACTTCGGCGTTGAAAACGCCCTGAAAATGCGCGCTCACCCTACAAAAACTGTGCTTCTCCGGCGATTGCCGCCCCTTGCCCCGGTGGACCGGGGCAAGGGGCGGGTTCAGGCGCGGGATGGTTGACGGGGCGGTGGGTAGCTCAGTTCCTGCTCGACAGTGCCGTCTTCGCTGTGGATCAGCACCGTGCCGGCACGCTTTTCCATGAAGGCCTCGATGGCCTCCAGCAGTCGCTCCCGTTCGGCAGCGGTCTTCGACGGGCGGGTCGCGCCTTCCTTGCGCAGCTCCCAGCCCTTGTCCGTTGGGGTGATGTGGTAGCAGCCCATGCAACTCTCCTGGTGCTCGTATTGGTGTTTCCGGACTACGTGCCCCTCCCTGGGCATTGACTACCGGCGCTCATAAGAGTCGCCGGATGTTTCCGGGTTCCGCAAGCGATGCGACTCAGCGCTGCGACGAATGCGCCCGCGCTCCACTTCGCAGACGTGGCAGTGCAGGTGGCGTGCATCCGCCGGTATCCACAGGTCTTCGAGCCCGTCGCGGTCATCGCCCGGCGGGGCTTCCAGCATCCGCTCCAGTTCGCTGATGAGTTGCGCGCACAGGGTTTCGAACTGCGCCCGGTCGGCCCTGCGCCCGCGCGCTGCCTATCCACCGGGGCCGCTCGTGCCCCTGCACATCCAGCCCTGGCCGGCGTCGTCCCGTTCCTACGCGGTAATAGGACGCTATCCAGAACACCGCCCCTCATCTTCAACCCGCCCCGGCCGACCTTGATGGGAATACCCAAAAGGAGAGGTCGCCATGGAAATCAACAGCAGCCTGCCGCTCTGGACCACCCGCTCGGACACCCGTCTCGCTGAAGTCACCAAGGCGGCAGAGTCGACGCGCACGGTGGTCACACCTCAGGAGCGGCCGCAGGAGGATCTGGACAGCTTTATCGAGGCGCGAACCTATGACCGGCTGGGGCAATTGCCTTCAGGCCCGAACATCGCCAGCGATTTCGAGATATGGATATCGGAGCAGGTGAAGCGCCCACCCAAGGAGAATGCCCGTCCGCTGGAGCAGATAAATGCAGAACTCAATGCGACACATGCGGGTTTTCAGGAACTCTACGGCAAGATGCTGCGGGAACTGTCAGGGCGGGAGCCGGTCATGCCTGACGGGATGGTGGGGATATCGGTGGATGGTCAGGGGAAGATCATTGTGCGTAACCACAACGGACTGCTGCGGGATGATGTGGCGCAACGCCTGTCGGCACGGATGAATGCTTCTGAAGAGTTGCTACGGTACGCCAATCGATATGTGGAGCTGGCCATTGAGCGCGTTGAGTCAGACATGAACGTGAACTTTGATGGCTTGGGTCGTTACCACTTGGACAAGGAAAATTTCTCGAGTGTCGTAACGGCTATGGAGTTCAATAGCCTTCAAGGCCATCTGCTTTCATGGGGTGTTATACGTTACGGGTATTGGACGGAGCCAAAACTTTATACAACTGCGTAGAGTGGTTGTGCGGGCCGTTGCTGGCCCGCACGAATTAAAAGATCAGCGCTCACTTTTCAGTAGTGTTTGATGGCATAAGTGTCCAAGGAATATCGGGGTTTCGGGGTTGCCGACACCTATGCTCGGGTCTTCATTCAGCCTTAAGAACCATGCACCGTAGTCATAAGCAGTTCTCCACGTATTTTTATAGCGCCCAGAGTAATCAATGAAAGTGGTGTTCCACCCTCCGTGGCAAGCACCTAAATCAATTGTCCCTCTTGCCCAGCCGTTTACGTTTGTTCTGGATGGGTGGGCGATATAGGGTGTTTCACCCGAGCGAATACGCTGAGCTAAATACAAGGTCGGAGTGACGCCTGTTAAAGGGTTTCCAGTGCTATCCGTCAAAAGCATTGACCAACTTAATGTCTTGTAAGCTTGGGTGGTCATGTATTGTTGCCATGGCGCCAGAGGTGCGGAATAAGGTACGCGCAGTACGTCGGATTCTCCCCCTACGTAGTTATTGCGCATGTAAGGACGTGATCCGATTGTCAGCCGGTAAAGTGGATAGGGTCTCCAGGCGATTGCTGGATTAGGTCGTACTCGAACTAGCAGCGTTTGCTGTGGCGACATTTCATTGATATTGATGCCGACATCCACACGCTGCTGTTGCCAAGCGCCATCTTTATATATTTCCAAAAGCCAGCGATTACTCGTCCCAGCCTCTTTACCCGCCAACATAAGTCGCAGCGCTTGCCCGCGAACACTGGTGAATTCGTAATAGTCGTAGTCCCAGGCACTGTCCGAGTTGCCCGTGATGACGTTCAGGGTGTCGGGCAGGACGGTGGCCGACTCGGGGCTGTCGTTGGGTTCATAGGCATCGATTGGAGCGGCGACCAGTGCGCCGAAGCCGATAGGCGAGCCGTCCGAGACATGAGCATTCATCAGCCAGTAGTACTGGCCGGGAGGCGTGACGGCGAGGATCGATTCGTCTGCATTGCCGGGTTGGTTGGAATGCCCGACCAGTTGGAGGTTGCCGTTACCGACGTCTCTCAGCAGGAACAGCTCGAAGTCAGAACCAGCGCTCTGCCCGGTGACGACGGCTTCGGTCTTGGAGTACTGGCCGATTTCGAAGTGGTAGCAGTAGCTGCCGCCTTGCTGCACACCGGAAAGGGTGTACAGCTGGTTGATTGAGAGCGATGTGCAAAGAGGGGTGTAAGCGTTGTTGCGTGCTTGCAGGCCGTTGCTTCTGCTCAGGGGAGTCGAGTTGGTAGCTGGCGCTGCCTGATCAGATGCCTCCTGCGCCGGTACCGACGGGACCGGGGGAGTAGCGGGCAGGTTGCCGGGCAATGGCACCTGCCGCAGGACGGCGGGTGGCGCAGCATGGGACTCGGCAGTGAGGGTACTGCCCGAGGGGAGCTTGGGGGGATCGGCCAGCGAGTGGGAAGCATGGGCTCCAAGCATGGCCAGCAGCAGAAGCTGGGGCGCGTGGAGCGTGGTTTTGAGGGGTGACATCAGGTTCATCCTTGTCTCTGTTGGAGGGCGAACGCAGATGCTAGGGCGACCCTGTAGATCCCCATTCGGTGGGGTCACCAGTGGTTTTGGCCGCGGGATGTGGGGAAGTGCTTGCAGTACAAGGCGTCGCGGGAAATGCGTAAAGAAATCTGACTGGCAATTTGCCAGCAGGCACATCAGGCTCCAGCCTCATCCTTCACGCTGATAGGCGAAATGAAGGGGGGGCATGCCGCTGAGGTAGGCAAAGCCTGGTCCAACAGCGCATTTTTTGTCGTCGTCATGGCTGCCTTTCGGCAGCCTCACCCGCTCTCCAGCACAAACATCCCCACCTGCGGCGCCGGGCTCAGCCAGTGGCGGGCGAGGTGCCAGCCGGATTGGGCGGCCATGTCGGCGATGCCCTCCAGGCTGTACTTGTGCGAGCACTCGGTGTGCAGCCGCTCGCCGGCGGTGAAGTGGAAGTGCTGGCCGGCGGCGCTCACCCGTTGGTCCCGCTGGCTGACCAGGAACATCTCCATGCACTGTGCCTGGGGATTCCAGCGGGCCAGGTGCTGGAAGGCGTCGAGGTCGAAGGTGCCGCCCAGTTCGCGGTTGATGCGTGCCAGCAGGTTCTTGTTGAACTGGGCGGTGATGCCGTCCCCGTCGTCGTAGGCCGCTTCCAGGGTGGCCAGGTCCTTCTGCATGTCCAGCCCGAGGATCAGCCGTGAGTCGCGGCCCAGGTAGCGGCGCACCGAGCGCAGGAAGCGCAGGGCCTCCGGCGGGCTGAAGTTGCCCAGGGTGGAGCCGGGGAAGAACGCCACGCGAGGGCGCGAGGCCACGGCAGGCGGCAGGTGCGGCAGGTGACCGAAGTCGCCGACCTGGGGCAGGACCCGCAGCTTCGGGTAGGCCGCCTCCAGCATGACGGTGGCCTTGCGCAGGGCCGATTGCGAGATGTCGATGGGCAGGTAGACGCCCACCTGCGGGGCGGCGTCCAGCAGCAGGCGGGTCTTCAGGCTGGCACCGCTGCCGAACTCCACCAGGGCGGCGCCCCGTGGGATGACGCTCGACAGCTCCCCGGCAATGGACTCCAGCAGCGCCGTTTCCATGCGCGTGAGGTAGTACTCGCGGGTGCGGCAGATGGCCTCGAACAGCTCCGAGCCCGTGGTGTCGTAGAAATACTTGGGCGGCAGGCTCTTGTTCCGGGCGCCCAGCCCGGCGCGCACGTCCTCGGCGAAAGAGGTGTCGGCCCCGGCTTCCAGCGGTGCGCCGGTCAGATCCCGGGCCAGGCGCAGACCGGCGAACATCCAGCGCTGATGGGGGTAGAAGAAATTGCGATAGCTCACCCGGGCATGGCCGGCCGGGGTGATGCTGGCGCCGCCGCGCAGCACCATCTGGCTGACCATGAACTTGCCGTTGTATTCGCCCACCGCGCCTGCGGAGGGGCGGAAGCCGGGGTAGGGCGCGTAGGCGCTCGCTGTCCATTGCCAGGCACTGTCTTCCACCTGGCCCAGCACACCGCTGCGGGCGGCCACTTCCCATTCCGCTTCGCTGGGCAGGCGCGCCTCGGCCCACAGCGCATAGGCACAGGCCTCGTAGTAGCTGATGTGGCGCACCGGCGCGTCGGGCGCCAGCGGGCGCAGGCCGCCCAGGCCCAGCTCCTGCCAGCCATCGCCCTGGCGCTGCCAGTACAACGGCGCCCGCCAGCCCTCGGCCTGGACCCGTGCCCAGCCATCGGCCAGCCAGAGGTCGGGGCGCTGGTAGCCGCCGTCGTCGATGAAGGCCTGCCAGTCGCCGTTGGTCACCAGGCGATCACAGATCTGGAAGGGCTGCAGGTAGGTGGTGTGCCGTGGCCCCTCGTTGTCGAACGCGAAACCGTCGCCATCGTGCCCCACTTCCACCAGCCCGCCCGGCAGCGAGACGAAGCGCCCGGGCCGGTCGCCCTCCGGCTCGTGCCAGCGTGGATCGTAGGCCGGCGACAGAGGTGAGCGGCTGAACAGGTGCAGCACGTCCATCAGCAACAGTTCCTGGTGCTGCTCCTCGTGGGCCAGGCCCAGTTCCAGCAGGGCCAGGTCGGGCTCGGCGAGCTCGGGGATGAGGCGTTCCATGTGCGCATCCACATGGGCCCGGTAGGCCAGCACCTCATGCAGGGGCGGCCGAGTCAGCAGGCCGCGCTCGGGGCGGGGCTGCCGAGGGCCGATTGCCTCGTAGTAAGAGTTGAAGAGGTAGGCGTAGGCCGGTTCGAACACCCGGTAACCCGTCAGGCGCGGTAGCAGGAAGGTTTCGAAGAACCAACTGGTGTGGCCCAGGTGCCACTTGCTCGGGCTGGCGTCCGGCATGGACTGCACCACCATGTCCTCTTCGCCAAGGGGCGCCACCAGGTTTTCGCTCTGGCGACGGACGTGCCGGTAGCGCTCAAGGTACGGGGTGCTGTTCATCGCTGTTCTCTCAGTGCTGTGGGCAGGACTGTTGGATGCACGGCGGTGCGGCAGGGAGTGTGAGTGTAGTGCTGCGGGGGGAAGTTGGGGTGCGATGCGTCAGCGGCTGGATGGTTTATTGATAAATCAGGTTATGAACCCGATATAAACCATTGAAATAAAAGCATTTAAATCTCAAGAAATGCAAAAAACCGGTCGACGGACCTCGATCGGCTCTCCCTATTCCGAGTGCTTTACTTGGTTATGGTGATCTTATGTGATGCTTTACATCACAAAATAATCATAACCAGTTGATAAATATGATTATTTGTCTTCATGAAAATGAGTGATGTCAGGGCTTGAGCAATCGCCGACGCTCCCGCTGGCCGTTCCTCGCTCAACCTGAATCTTGTCACCGGCCCCTGGTCCACTTAGAGGGCAACCGGAGGAAATCACCATGAAATCGAACAAGCCGAGCGCCCGTATCCATAACGTCAGCTCCTGCTGGCGCATGGCCAGGTGCGGCGCTTGGCGAAGCGGCAGGCGGCCAGGGCCAGGGTCGTGCCCGGCCACCTGATGAGTCCGACTGGGGCAGGGCGGTGGCGTTCGGGTTTTCTGCCCGGGCGGGCGGCTCAGTCCAGCGGGCCGAACACCTGGCGGTAGCGCTCGCGACCCTGGGGCGTTTCACGGCTGAAGCGCAGCTCCAGGCCCCGGGGGTTGCGCACCGGCGTACCGGCCAGTGCGTGCCAGCCGCTGCCGTCAGCCCAGGTGCGCAACTGGAAGTCGCCGATGCCCTCCAGCACCGTCACCGCGCGCCCCAGGGGCGGCAGTGGGTAGCGCTGCGCCGGGGCGGAGGTGGCGCGCCGCAGCACGCCGCCTTCCACCCACCAGCGCACCCGTTGCAGGGCGCCGGGCTGGCCGGGGGCGCGGCGCACCAGTTCCAGGCGGGTGGGCAGCCGGCC
>NZ_LXJQ01000059.1:0-34319 GCF_001728925.1 Pseudomonas sp. 1D4 | reverse complement strand
GACCTCGTAGCCTGGCCAGAAAGCAGCAAGATCAATAGGATGCACGGCGGCAGTAGGGGGGCGTTTGGCGACTGTCAATTTACCCACACCCCTGACTGTCAACTCGCTCTTTCCCCTGATTCCGCGAAGTACCTTTTTCAAGGGAGCGTTCTCGGCTCCGGTTCAAGCACCTCGCGGTACAGGTCTACGTAATCGGCAACCATCCGTTCGGCAGTAAAGTGCCGCCAGTAGCGCTGAAGAGCACGCGCTCCCATCTCTTCCGCTTTGTCAGGATGCGCCCACAGGTAATCCATCGCGCCTCTAAGCGCCGATGGGTCACTGGGCGGGACAACCAGTCCCGTTTCATTGGCGATGTTGATGAAGGTAGTTCCAGTGCCAATCTCGCTTGAGATCATCGGCTTCCCAAACATCGCGCCCTCCAGCAGAGAAATGCCGAAAGCTTCCGAGCGCAAATGAGAAGGGAAGACCACTGCATAGCTCAATTCGAGCAAGGCTACTTTGTCGATCTCCGGTAACTGACCGAAAAAAAGAACGTTGCTAAGTCCCAGGTTCCGGGCCTGCGTGCGCAGCTCCAACTCGATAGGACCAGCGCCCACGATAACAATCGGAAACTGCCCCCCCTTCGCGGCCTCCATCAGTATGTGCAAGCCCTTGTAGTAACGCAGCACACCCACGAACAGAAAAAACCTCGAGCCTACCTTGGAGCGCCAGAAGTTCAGTCTTTCGGGCGTTGCCTCGGGATAGGTTTCCCGATCCAGGCCAATGGGAATGACGCTGACCTTATCCCGATAACGGCCCAGAACCTCACTGGTCTCCAAGTAGTTGGGTGAGGTCGCAACGATGCGATCCACATCTCGCAGAAAGCAGTGCTTGAGGGGCCTGTAGACCTTCAGCAGGTGTTTTTGACGAATGATGTCGGAATGGTAGGTAACTACCGTCGGTTTGTTGACCATGGTGGCGAAATGAACCACATCCATGAAGGGCCAGGGGAAGTGGTAGTGGATGACATTCGCCTGGCGCGCAAGCTGATAAAAACGAAGGAGAGCCGATATTGAGAACCCGGTCGAGGCTATTTGCAGATCCATACGGGCGCGATGCACCAGATACCCCCCGACATCGACCGTGCGCGGTACATGCCCACACGTAAGCGACAGGACATCCGTCTGAACGCCCTGCTTGGCCGCCCCCAGTCCGATCTGGTGGATGACCTGCTCGATCCCCCCCACCGATTCGGGTACCGAGGTCTTGTAGAAGTGGAGTACTTTCATAGGCTTCGAGTGACCGCCTCCATGCGTTCCAGGAATAGCTTCTTCGAGAAGCGTGCCGCTTGTGTCTCACAGGCCTCGCGCATCGCCAAGGCCCTTGCCGGGGGCATGTCGCCAATGGCTTCACGCAGGCTTTCCACGTCAAGGGCCGGCGCTACGAGAGTGCCGGTCTCGCCATCCAGAACAGTTTCCAGCATCCCTCCGTCACGCACGCCGATGACCGGTTTACCGGCTGCCATCGCTTCCACTGGCGACATGCCGAAGTCCTCGTCCGTGGGCACGTAGATCGCCGCCCGGGCACAGCCTACGCATGCACGCAAGCCCTCTTCATCCTGCCAGCCGGTGAAGACGATATTGGGCGCCCCCTTGGCCAGCGCCTTCAGTCGTGCCTCGTCGCGCCCTCCCGAGGCGATCACCAGTTTCTGTCCTGGTAAACCGAGGAAGGCCTGGATGATGAGGTCAACCCGCTTGTGTGGCTCGAGCCGTGCCAGTGAGACGAAGTAGTCCCCTTGCCCCGTCCACCTGAATCGTTCTGTATCCACCGGCGGATGAATCACCTCGGACTCCAGGCCGAGATGCTGGCGAATACGACTGCGTACGTTCTCGGAGTTCGCGATGATCCTGTCCATGCGCCCTAGGGCGGCTTCGTAGCGCCGTCCCAGGGCATCGAAGGCTGCGGCGGCCAGCGGCCGGAGCGGCGGTGCAAAGCGCACGAGGTAGCGATCGCGCCAGTCATAGACGTATCTAGGGGGCGTATGGCAGTAGTAGATACGCGCGCCGCCTCCCTGGTTGAACACGGCCGATGGTGCGTATAAACCGCTGTAGACGACCGTCTCCGCATCGCGCAGAAAACTGGTGCGCCAGGTGAAGCAGGCCAGGGCCTCGGCGATGCGCGGCAGCGGCCGGGTACCCACCCCGCCCAGGCAACGCAGCCCATCTGCTCCCAGTAATTCTTCTACGGCGAGAAAGCGTGCCTGCTCGTAAATACGTGAAACCACCAGTTGATATCCCGGCAGGCCCCTCACCAGATCGAGGGACAGGCGCTCGGCCCCTCCGCTGACCTGGAGGTAGTCGTAGAGAACGTATCGGCTCATGTCTCGCTCGCCCACGAGAACAGCGGCGCAAGCCGCTGGGGCCAGGAAGCCGACTGCGCATACCGCTGGTAATGCGGTGCCTGGTTCGGCTCCTCCAGTGCGACCAGCACGGCGGCGACGAACTCGGCGCTCGATGAGCACAGTACGGCTGGGCTACCCAGCCCCTCCAGTTCGGCCCAGCGGCTTGAAACAACGGGCAGGCCGGAAGCCAGGTATTCATAGAGCTTGAGCGGGTGAATATGGGCGACCAACTGCCCGCATTTCTCCAGGTGGAAGGGAATCAAACCCACTTGGGCGTGACGCAGGTAGCCGGCCAGTTGATCGTGTGGCCTGACCCCGAGAAAGTGCACATTGGCGGGTACGGTGGCCGGTGGGCTGGCGCAAGGCCCGATGAGCACGAAGTTGACCCATGGCATGGCTCGCGCGCAGGCGTCGATCAGAGTCATGTCGACCCAGGTGCTTATGTCCCCCACGAATACCGCGATCGGGCCAGAAAGTGAGGCGTATTCGGCTGGCCGCGGGGGGTGCCCGGTGAAGCGTTCGAGGTCCACGCCGTTGGGCATGTACATCACCTGGCGTGCACCCTGCTCGGATGCCCACTGCGACAAGCCTCGGGAAGCCGTGACCACCAGATCGGCGCGTGCCAGGGCGTTCATCTCGCTCCTCCGAGCCCCGGCGCCATAACCGTCGAAGCCGGCGTTGAAGTCGGCAAGGCGCACCACGCAGCGCTTGTAATGAATGTCATCGAGCCAGGATGGCTGATAAATGCTGTCCAGTAACAGCAGGTCGACCTCGCCGAAGCCCGCCTCGCGCACCATCCGCCTGACGTCGGGCAGACTCAGCCTGTTCCAGTGCGAGAACAACCAGGGCGAACGCAGGAAGCGCCGGTTGGAGGGCGCCAGGAGCGAGAACGGCACGTAGTGCCAGAGCTTGCCGTCCAGGTCGCGCTGGCCGCCGGCACGGTACTCGGCCAGCCGGGCTTGGAGCACGGATGAGCTTCGCTTCAGGAAATTGAGCGGCGTGATGGGGGCCGCTATGTAGGCGACCTCCCACCCCTGGCGCACGAACTGGGTGGCGATGGCATGGCTGCCTACGCGTATCGGCGAGGTCCAGCAGTGGATGCCGATATGCAGGACACGCTTAACCATGGTCCGCCTCCAGCGAACGCATGCTCCAGACACAACGTTCGGGGATATCGCGCACGCGGATCACCCGGGCCTTCCATTTGCAGCCATAGCCGGGGGAGTAGACCCCCTCCTCCAGCGTGGAACAGCCATCAGAAACTTCCAGTCGGACCCGAACCCTGCCCGTATCCAGAAGCCAGCCCCCTTCCTCCTGTATCACCTGGACCCCGGGTGACAATGGGAATGCGAGTTCGCGCGAGTCCGCACGGCATTCGTCGACGACCTCGAAACCATCGTCCAGGACGGTGACGCTGCGCAGGTGCGGTGCGGCGAAACCGTCGTGTTCACCGACGAAGCACGCCGGAGTAGCCCTGATGACTCTGGCAGACGCCACGCGGGATAGGCTGAACAGGCCGGTGGCCCCCTCCAGCCAGCCGTTCTGTTCACCGGGCGCGGCGCTCAGGGTGGCATGCGCGTGAGTGGAGCGGAAAGCGTTGCGCAGCTCCGGTAGAGGCGTATAGACGTAGGTTCCAGGGTCGAGCAAGAAGGGGTCGTCGGCAAAAAAAACCTCCAGCGAAAGCTGGTCGTTATGCGCGTGGCCGCCGTTGCCGAGCTGTCCCACCGGACCGCAGCGTACCGATAGCCAGAGCCGTGGACGTCGATAGACGTACAGCCCGAAATCGTCGAAGGCGTGGAACGCACCGAGCGGCGCAATGGCCGGGACGTCCTCAGCCTCCCCAAGGTCTCCCGCCAGCGATTTGATCAGCAGTCCATCCAGCGATGCGGGCTGGTGTAGGGCGCCCTTGCACAACTGGGCCACACAGTCGATGAGTGCCGCATGTCCGTCGCTCCATGGCTCATCAGGCCGTGTATCGGGGGTGAGCTTGAAGAAACGGCCGCTGTCGTTGTCACCGATCTGCACGATTTGCCCATCCGGTCGAGTAATGGCACGGGAAAAACCGGCCATTCGCGCCAGGTGATGCAGCGCTTCTCGAGAGTGCAACGCCTTGGGTGCCGGCACGCTGCGTTGAGCCGGCAGCAAACCCGGCCCGCCGCCATCGATGTGCTGGAGGATGGAAAGTTCCAGCCCCGCCAGGCGAGCAGCGACACGACGGGCAAGCGCCAACGGGAACAGGACCAGTTCCGCCGAGAGCCGGTGATAGCTGGTGGAGGCCTCGAAGTTGCTGCCATCGGTCTGGAACTGCAGGAACATTTCTTTGCCCAGTTCGTTGGCAGCCAGCGCAAGCCAGGCATCGCTTTCCGGGCTCCCGGGCAAGTAAGCAGCCACGAACAGCAGGCCAGCCACATTGGACAGGTAGTGATTGCTGCGCAGGTGGGGGAACCACTCCAGATGGGTCACGATGTGAGCCCCGTGGGTTTGCACACTGCGTCGAAACTCGATGTCGAATTCCGGTGCGAACCTCAGGCCGGCGGCGATGAAGATGTCGTGGGCCAACAGAAGGTTGGCGATGCGGATCGCCACATCCATGGTGCAGACCCAGTTCACGCCAAAGCGTGGCGGGTTGGCCGAGATGAAGTCGAGCACCTGATCCTGGAATTCGACCCGGAGCGCTTCACCGGCCTCCTCCTCGCCGGCCAGCCGGTGCGCAGCCGCAGCCAGCGCCATCCGGGGCGCGTGCTGCATGCGGGCCAGTTCCCAGGGCAGCTTGATGTCCACCCCCGGCAGGTGCCCATAGCGGATCTGCGACGACGGCGTGGCTGCTGACCAGCGATAGCCGGAACGCAGGTCCAGTTGCCAGTCGATGAATCGGTATCCGGGGGAGATCAACCGTCGCAGTCGCGCCCCATGGCGTCTGTTGGCACGGTTGAGGCCCCTTGTGGCAGGTGCCGTATAGCGGTGTCCCTCCAGCCCTGTGGGCTGGAATCCGAGGTCAGGGCAGATATCCCAGGCACCGAGAAGGTCGAAACGATGGGCGCGTATGCGTGCCGCATCCGCGGCCAGTGCGTCGTGCCAGGGCGCCAGCGTCTTTGCCGACAGCGTTGGCAGCAGGCTCAGCAAGGGCTGCTTCGGTACCTGGCGTCCGAAGGTCGGCAGGAAGCGGTCGCGGATCTGAAGGCGAAGCTGGGCACCGTTACGCAGGACGAAGGCCTTCACGCGGCACACGATTTCGGTCGGTGGGTGGCGTAGCAGGCGTTTGATTCTGGTCGGCCAGCTCATGGGCAAAGGCGCTCCAGTGAAGAGACGATCCGCTGCGTGTGATGCCTCCAGGTATGTCGATCCAGCACTTCCTGCCGTGCGGCAATGCCCAGGCTCCGCCCCATATCGGGGTCCTCCAGCAAAGCACAGAGGCCGTCGGCGAGGCTGTCCGGCTCACCCGGCTCGACCAGCCAGGCGCTGTAGCCATGTTCAAGTACCTCGCCGATCTGCCCCAGTGCCGAGGCAACAATCGGGCGGCCCATGGCCATGTACTCGAAAAGCTTCGTGGGAGAACCGAAGAACGGCGTGCCGTCGGGGTTGGGCACATGGGGGGCGACGAGAATGTCGCAGCAGGCCAGGTAACGCGGTGCCTCCTGTTGCGGCACCTGCCCAGTGATCAGACAGTACGGCCGAACGCCCAGGTGCACGGCCTTTTCCAGCGTCGCCGCGTGACGAGCGCCCTGCCCCACCAGCAGCAAGCGCAGGTCCTCGCAATCCCCCCGACGTTTTTCCCGGAGCATGGCGAATGCCTCGACCAGCTCCTCCGTACCGTGCCAGGGGCCGAAGGTGCCGATGAATCCGATGACTGTCTTGCCCTCCAGGCCCAGCTCCCGTCGCAGCGCGGTGGCGTCGATGGCCGGATGGAACGCTTCCGCATCCACGCCGTTGGGGTTGACCAGGATGCGCTCGGAAGGCACTCCACGCTCCAGCAGTTCCTGGCGCAGCACATCGCTGACCACCACGACCAGGTCAGCTGCTTCCAGATTGAGTCGCTCGATGTGCTCCGACAGGTCCGGCCTCGCCACTGGCGTGCCCCAATTCCGGCTGATCCAGACTTCCGAGCCGTTGTATTCGGTGACCAGGGGCACCCCCAACGCCAGGGACAGCCTGGCGCCAGCGTAACTGTTCAAGCTGTAGCGCTGGTAGACGAAGGATGGCCTGCGTCCGCCCAGGGCCGCCTTCGCCTCGTCACTGGCGGAGCGGCTGAACAGCAGCGGCGGGATCTCGCGAAAATCCCAGAATACCGGGCCCGGGAGGATAGTCCGTACAGGGATGGAGGCATCCAGGATCGGATTCCCTGCCGTGGAAAGCACCAGGGGGACGGTTCCGGTGACGGCGGCCAGATTATTGACCACGCCGGCCATATGGGTAACCGAGCCACCGACCTGGGTCGAGAACCACAGGTCGGTCTTCAGGTACAGGCACGGTGCTCCGGAGCTCAATGCCACAGGAGTACGTTGCCGGGCCCGCAGCAACAGCTCTGCCAGTTCACTGCGGGCCTCCTTCAACAGTTGGGGCAGGCGCAGGGCTTCGCCCAGGGCATGGACCGACTGGCGGATAAGCTGCCAGGGGCCGATGACCAGGCTGGCGAGGTTCGAATCGACGAGCATGACCTTGCCATGGGCCAGCAGGCGCAGTACCGCCATCACCATCAGGGGCCGGGGACGCAGGCCCAGGTGCGGCAGGACAAGGGTGATCGAGGCATAGCGCAGCAGGTGACGTCGCAACCCCGGGCCACGCACGATGGTCGCGAATTGGGCATGCGACCAGGCTTCCACGTCCAGGGGCAGTTCCAGCCCCTGGGGGGGCTCGCCATCGCAGATCAGCAGATGCGTCATGTCAGAGACCCTGGCCGGTCGGAGTGTCGATCCAGCGGTCATACCAACTGGCAAGGTTGTACAGCGCCCATAGGCTGGCGCCGTGGTTGCCACGTCCGCTGCGGTGGGCCTCGAACAGATCGCGGATGTAGCCATCGTTGAACCACCCGTTCCTGAATAGCGCGCACTGGCTGATCTCGTACTCGACCCTGCGGCCCAGCTCGCCTTTCAGCCAATGAGCCACCGGGGCGCCGAAGCCGACCTTGGGCCGGTCGATGACCGGGTCGGGGATCAACCCACGCACCGCGTCCTTGAGCAGCGACTTGGCCCGACCACGTTCGAGCTTCCAGGCCTCGGGCATTGCGAATGCCGCCTCCACCAAGCGGTGGTCGAGGAATGGCACCCGTGCCTCGATCGAGTTCGCCATGGTCATCTTGTCGACCCTCATGAGCAGCAGCTCGGGCAGGCGATAGGTCAGTTCCAGGTTGGTCATGCGCCGCAACTGTTCATCGTTGCCGGCCGGCAGCAGGGCTGCGGCCGCAGCCATGACGACGTCGCTGTCCGCGATACGCAGCGCGCTATCGTCCAGCAGGCCGGAACCCCGGGTGAAGTCGATGGCATCCTTGTTGAGCAGGGCACTCTTCTGGATTTCCCAGAATGTGGCGGCGCCGCCCCAGAAACACTCCTTGTCGCGGCTGGCACGGAGGAGAAAGTCGAGGCTGGAAGAACGGTACAGACCCTCCCGCCCGATCCGTTCCGCCAACTGACCGATCCCCCGCCGTAGACCTTTCGGCAGCCACCGTCGGTAAGGCGTCCAGAGCTGCCGGTAGAGCTGCAGGTAGCGCAGGTAGCCGCTGTAGCCTGCGAACAGTTCGTCTGCGCCCTCGCCCACCAGCACGGCCTTTACTTCACCCGCTGCCAACCTGGAGACATGGTAGAGCGGCAGACACACCCAATCGGCCAAGGGCTCGTCCTGATGCCGGAGGATGTCGTCCCAGGACTGTTCGAGCGAGTCCTGTGTCACCAGGATTTCGTGGTGCTCGGCCCCGAAGTGACGCGCGATGTCCCTTGCATGCCCGCGCTCATCCAGTTCCGGGAACCCGTCGAAGCCCACCGAGAAGGAATGCACCGCCCCGTTGGCTCGGGCGGCCATGCCGGCCAGCAATGCGCTGGAGTCGACACCGCCGGAAAGCAGTACGCCCACGGGGACATCCGCTGCCATGTGCTCCTCCAACGCATCATCAAGGGTCGCACGTATCGTGTGTACCGCTTCTTCGCGGCTTGCCGGCAGCGGGAAGGACGACAGGCTGGCATGCCAGTAGCGCTTGAACGTTGGGACGCCGTCATCCGCGATACTCAGGTAGCACCCTGCAGGCAGCTTCTGGATACCACGGAACAGGGTCATGGGCGCAGGTGCAACCATGCCGCTCAGGTAGTGGTACATCGCACATGGATCGATTTCCCGGACGACATCCGGCACCTGCAAGATTGCCTTGATCTCGGAGGCGAACAGTAGGCGCCCGCCACCCTCATGCACATACAGCGGTTTGATACCGACGCGATCGCGGCCGAGATAGAGGATGCGTTGCTTGGCGTCCCACAGGGCAATGGCGAACATGCCGCGCAGGCGATGCAACAGGCCTTCCCAACCCCAGGCCAGGTAGCCGTGGACCAGCACCTCGGTGTCCGAATGCGCGGTGCGGAATCGATGCCCGGCTGCCTCCAGCTCACGACGCAGGCCAACGTGGTTGTAAATCTCGCCATTGAAGACCACGACCACCGACTCACCGGCATCCGTCATCGGCTGGGTCGAGGCGTCATCGAGGTCGACGATGGACAAGCGCCGATGGCCCAGCCCCAGGCGACGCGACGTGTCCATCCATAAACCGGCGGCATCCGGTCCACGATGGGTCAGGCTGTCACGCATGCGGGCCAGCATGGGCTCGGAAACGGCCAGGCCGCCCTCCGCTACGAGTACTCCGCAGATTCCGCACATGGCGTCAGGTTCTCGCAAGCGGCATCAGAAGCAATCGGTCCGTCCTTCGATCCAGGACTCATGCCAAAGCACGGCGTTGAGCACGGTCCACAAATGGAAGCTGTAACCTCCTCCAGTGCCCATCTGGTGTTTCAGCATGTCGCGGAAGTAGTCATTGTCGAAGAAGCCCTCGCGTACCAGTCGCGATCGCTCGAATGCGGCGAGACAACGTCGACCGAAGTCTTCCTGTTTGAACCAGGCCTCCATGGGTGCACCAAAGCCTTGTTTCTTGCGGTAGATCATGTCGTGGTCGAGATAGGGCTCGGCGGCCTTCTTAAGCACGTGCTTGCCCACGCCGTCGCGCAGCTTGTGCCGGGGGTGCAGAGTGCGGGCGAACTCGATGATGTCGTGATCCAGGAAGGGCGTACGCGCCTCGATGGAGTGCGCCATGGTCAGCTTGTCCACGCGCATCAGCAGGTGTTCGGGCAGGCGCAGCTTCATTTCCAGGTAGGGGATCTTCTGCAGCACATCGGGTTCGAGCAGCTTGCCCCTGATGGATGACAGGTAGTGCGCGACTACCGCATTGCTGTCGGTGCCTTGGTGCGAGTCCGGCAGCAGGCCCTTGACCGGGCAGTCGATCTGACTGGCGAAGCTCGAGTGGTCGGGAGTGAGCTGGTCACGCATGCCCCCCCACCAGCACACTGCCCCGCCCCAGAACAGTTCCTGGCCGGAGCGCGCGCGCTTCTGGATCTCATTGTCTTCGGCTGTCAACGCCGGCAGCAGTGTCCTGGGTTGTGAAACGAAGCGTCGCCACCAAGGTAATCGGGGCCCAGGCAATGCAGGGTTGTAGACCGTCATCGCCTTGTCCCGGTAATGGTCGCACCACCAGTAGCCGAGAAAGTTCTCGTCGGCGCCCTCTCCCACCTGGACGACCGTGGTGCCGCTCTCACGCACCAGCTTGGACAGGAAGTACAACGGAATGCATACGTTGTCGGCGATCGGCTCGTCCTGCAGGCGCACCAGTTCAGGCAAGAAATCTTGCGCATCGCGGTGGTTGATCGTCATCTCGTGATGCTCGGTGCGGTAGCGCTCGGCCACTCGGCGCGCGTACTTGAATTCGTTGGTGTCGTCCTCGCCTTCGTAGCCGATCGAGAAGGTCGTGACCGGCGCGTCCCGCAGCTCGCTCATGAGCGCCACGTTGAGGCTGGAGTCCACCCCACCAGAGAGCAGCACGCCGAAGGGCACATCCGAGACCATCCGCCGCTCGATGGCCTGGCGCATCAAGGCGGTCATCTCCGACACCGCCTGTTCGTCGGTGCGTTCGCGGATGTCGGCAGCGCTGGGAATGCAGTCCCAGTACTTGCGCGCGCTGGCCTCGCCCCGTGCATCGACGGTCATTACATGGCCTGCCGGCAGTTTGAAGATGCCCTTGAACAGGGTCAGCGGAGCCGGTGTGACGATGAAGGTCAGGTAATGCCAGAAGGCGGCGGGTTCCATTTGCGGCGATACCGCAGGATGACCGAACAGCGCACGGATCTCCGAGGCGAACAGCCACTCGCCGGCCTGGGTACGGGTGAAGTACAGCGGTTTCTTGCCCGCGCGGTCTCGTGCCAGGTGCAGGATTGGGGCGTTCGGGTTGCGCGCATCGTAGATGGCGAAGGCGAACATGCCGTGGAACCTGTTGACGCAGTCGATGCCCCAGAGTTCGTAGGCGCGCAGCAGCACCTCGGTATCCGAGTGGTCGGTACGCCAGGCGAACGACCGGATCTTGGAGATCTCGCGGCGCAGCTCCGCGTGGTTGTATATCTCGCCGTTGAAGCTCAGCACTACGGAGGCGTCTTCGTTCGCCATGGGCTGAGTAGCCGCCGTCGACAGATCGATGATCGACAGCCGGCGATGCCCCAGTACGCAGCGCTCCTGCCGCTCCCGCCATATACCCGCACCATCCGGCCCCCGGTGCAGCATGCGATCCCGCATGTTAACCAGGGTCCGGTCATCGCATACCTTTGCATGTGGGTTGAAGGCGCCCGTAATTCCACACATTGAACGGCTCTCAGCGGTCGTTGTTGATGTCGTTGTCTTGCACCCGGGTCTTGCGCCGCCACCCGTCGAGCAGGTGGGATAGCTTGTAGAGCCAGGTCGATTTGAGCTGCTGCAGCTCAGCCGACAGCGCGGCGCACTCGCGGGACACGGCCCCGAGGCGGCTGCCCAGTTGTTCCACCTCGGCCTCGCGGGCTGCCAGCAAGGCGTTGCGTTCGCTCATCTCTGCTTCTGCTCGATTCACCTCTTGACGCAGCTCGGTCACCTTGCAATCTTCCCTCGCCACGCGAGCGGTTACCTGAAGCAATTCCTCGGCTACGCGATTCGCCGCGTCCTGCGCCCGTGTCGCCCCCTCGTTGTATTGCTCGGCAAGCCTGAGCGCCTCTTCCCGCAGCCGGACGATTTCCTGATGGAGCGCTTCGCTCGCCCTACCGGCTTCTTCCTGTACCCGCAGCACTTCGCGCCGCTCCGTGGCCACCTGCGCAGTCGCGCTGGACCGTGCCATCGGCGTCGCTTTCGCCAGAAGTTCCTCATCGCGTCGCCGATCCATGGCACGCGCCTGCTCAGCCAACCCGGCTGCATCGCTTTGACGACAGGCCACCACGAAAAGGATGGGAGCTGTCAGCGAAAGGCGCTCGAGCAGCGAAACAGCAGGACCGATGGCGTTCAGCAGCGTGCGGGTCACCAATGGCAATGGCTCGGATTCGCTGTGGCCGCCCAGCAGGTCTGCCGCTCCTCGGTGACGCCCTAGCATGTAGGCCGCCAGCTCGGGAAGACTCATGCCGTACTGCCCATCGATGTGCAGCAGGGCAAGCCCGCAACGTGCCAGCAGCTGGCTGACATGCGATGCGCCGAACAGATTGATATGGCCCGGGGTGTCGTAGCCCCCGTGCACCACGCTGCAGTCTCCGCGCTGTGCCCGCAGCAGGGGGGAGTCGAGGTTGGGGACGGTGAAGGCGATCACGCCGTTCTCGGCCAGCAGGCGATGGCACAGACCGAGCATGGCCGCGGGGTCCGCCATGTGTTCCAGCGACTCCCAGAAGCTGATCAGGTCGAAGCCGCCTGGCGGTAGGGGCTGCTCGACGTGCCTGACATCCAGCCCGGCCTCCTGGCACAGGCGCAGACACTCGCGCGAGGACTCCACGCCGAACGCCTCGAAGCCATGCGCGCCGGCCGCTACCAGCGAGTTACCGAGGCCACAGCCCATGTCCAGGTAACGTCCACCTCGGCGCTGTGCGAATAGTGGGCTCAGTCGTGTGAAATAGTCATCGAACCGAGCCAGATCGGCACTACGGTTCTCCTCGGACATGCGCTTGTTGAAGGAGCGCAGAGCGACCTCCGCCGCCTTGGGGCAGCGCTCGAAGAATCGCTCGAAAAGCAGTGCGTCGACCACCAGCGGAACATGCCAGCAGCCGCAGCGCCCGCACTCCTCGTAGGCGTAGCCGTCATAGGACTCGAAGATCCGGCGATGCCCACCGGTCGCTCCACAAGCAGGACAGGCACGCTGTTCGAGCCCCGCGATGAGAGGGCGGCCGTCACGGTTCCACAGGTAGACAGCCTCGCACCAGTCAGCCTGACTCATGGTGCTGAAAGGCGTCCCTATGTCCGTATCAGGCGCCTTGTCGCCGTCACCCTGGGGCGTGACCAATGCAACGACCAGTTGGGCGAGATCGCCAGCCAGATCACCGGCGGCCCGCTCAATCGGCATGGGAAGCCCGAGCCGCAGAAACCTTCGGCACCACCGCTCGCGCTGCGTAGATCAGCAACTCGCGCAGGCTCGGGTCTGCTTGCATCGCCTGGTGGTTCTCGAGGTCAATGCCGGCGAGTTCGGTTAGGCCGTAGAGGCTGTAGTTGAAGGCCTCGGACTCTAGCGTGGCGA
This sequence comes from Pseudomonas sp. 1D4, assembly GCF_001728925.1. Taxonomy (NCBI): domain Bacteria; kingdom Pseudomonadati; phylum Pseudomonadota; class Gammaproteobacteria; order Pseudomonadales; family Pseudomonadaceae; genus Pseudomonas; species Pseudomonas sp. 1D4. Next base: position 21,186 of record NZ_LXJQ01000059.1, on the reverse strand, counting down.
AGGCGGATGCCTCCAGCATCCACTCGATCTCGCTGGCGGTGTACTCGCGGTGATGCCCTTCGAAAGGCAGCTGGGTGGCGAACTGGCTCTGGATCGGCGGATGGATCGACTGCCCCCGCGAAAGCTTCTGGCGATTGTAGATGTAGGCCAGATTAGGCGTATCGAGGACCATCAGTCCTTCGGGAACCAGTGCCCGGTGCACGTCACGCAGCAGCAGGCGCGGTGTATGCGGTACATGTTCGATCACCCCCATCAGCATCACGGCGTCATGATCGCCGGACGGCTCGAAGTCGGTGAAGTTCCGCACGGTCACGCCATGCTCCGCCAGCAATCGCTTGTTGTCATCGAAGCAGGCCCCGTAGCTGTCATAGGAGTCCAGCGCTGTAACCTGGTAACCGGCCTGGGCCAGCATCAGCGCGCAGTTGCCGAAGTACGCGCCGAAATCCAGCACTTTGGCACCTGCCCTCGCATGCCGCCGCAACAAGCGCAGAGCGCGGACCATGCGGATCGAGCTGAGGTTGATGTAGTTGGCCCAGTTGAATCCCTTGAGGCCCGGCGAATGCGCTTCCAGGGCCGAGTAATCCTTGCCGTCGATACAGGCCATCACCTGCCGAGCGGCGTTGTCGGCGATGCGGAACTCATCCGGGAAATCACGCTGCAGTTCATCGGTGAAGCTGAGTCTCATGCCTTGACCTTTTTGATGAGCAGACCCTGGGTCTCGTATGCCAGCGTGCCCTGCCCGACCCAATGGTCGTTGCTGGTGACGATACCGTTGTGTGCCAGCCACTGCGGGTACTCTGCGGCGCGGTGGCGGACCTGGCCCTGCAGGATGGCGTTGAAATCTTCCCGGTCGCTGATGCCGTCCACCAGTTCCTGCTGGAAGTGCACGTCGCAGGAGCAGATCTTGTCGCCCTTGTAGCAGGGCTTGGAGCCGGGGATGGCCTCGAGCCGGTTCTCGAAGATGTTGCCCAGGACCGGTAGGCCGGTGCTGATGCAGGGGGTGATGTCGCCACCCTGGCTGAGCCGTGCGGCAAAGACCCGGTCGGCGGCTACGCAGGTACGGCCCTCGCCTACCAGTACGCCGCCATCTAGTTGCATGAGGCTGGAGTAGCCGGACATGTAGGACGCCAGGTAGGCACGCTCTTCCGCTGTGTAGGCCTTGGGGTAGCGGGGATCGAACAGGGTGGTCGGCAGGAAGCCGACGCCCGCCTCCCGGCACTTCTCGTCGAGTACCGGCAGCAGGTGCAGCACCGCGGGTGCACCGACGAAGCGGACCAGGCAGGGAATGCCCAGCTCACGGGCTTCGCGGGCGTTGTCGAAGAACTTGTCCATGGAATGGCTGCCGATGTGCCAGTCCGGATGAAAGCTGAACTGGATGTACGCCAGCGCCTGGACGGCCTTGTCGGAAAAGGCTTTGCGCACGGGTACGGAGCCGTTGCTGTAGATCGCCACGCTGTCGCCCTGCCCGGCCAGCGCCTCGCAGAAACGATCCAGGTTGGGCATCAGCATCGGCTCGCCCCCGGTCATCTGGATCATCCAGGGGCGCCCGGCGGGTCGGTTGTCGGCGAAGAAACGCACCAGATGGTCGATGTAGGCCTTGTCGCGGAACGGTGCGAGTTGCTCGGTTCGCTCGACCGCGCCGCTATCCACCAGGCTGCAGTAACCGCAACGGAAGTTGCAGGTATCGAACAGCCACAGCTCCATGATGTTGGGTGCAATCATCAGGCTGACTCCGGGCAGGTGCTGCTCACCGTCACACACATCGGTAGCAGGGTGCTGGCGCCGGCGAGCTTGCCGCCATTGCCCTTGATGGTGATCTCGAGACCGCGATTGAAGGCGAAATAGACGTCATCGTTGATGGAGTAGAACTTGCCGTCATTCTCTTCGAAATAGCCGGGTCGCACCGCGAAGACCGTGAAGGTGTAGGTGCCCAGTCCAAGCTTCAGACCGGACCATTCGAAGCGCAGTCGCCCGCATCCAGTCGCGACGCTTACATTACCGGCACTGAGGCGGGCGATATCGGTAACTCCATCACGGTGGAAGGCGAAGAGGAACTCTACAGGCAGCGGACCGCTCCGTTGCTCGGTCCGGTAGTTACAGAGCACGCTGATGGCCTCACCGGCGTCGAAGACGAAGCGGGCTTGTCCGTCCTCGCCACACAATTCGATGTCCTCCAACCAGATACGGCCCGAGCCGTGCACGTCGGACTGCTTGGCCAACTGGGTTTCCGGTGGCAGCAACCCGCTGCGTACCCGCGACCACGAAGACGGCTCTGCAGCCAGATCCAGCTCGCTGCGCAGCTCGCACTTGTCCTTGAGCCACAGCTCGCACAGCAGCCTGTTGTTCGCGCTGGCCACATAGTCGATCTCCACGGCAAGCGCCGAGCCCAGGACCTGCTGACGGCTGAGGTCCAGCACCAGGCGGCAACGCTTGACCGCCCCGCCGTCAGCCATCATGCGCAGACCGGCCTCGCCATCGACCTCGTCGAAACCCGAGGATGGCTCGAAAACCGAGTCACCGTGCCGCATGAGGTATTCGCCAAGCAGGCGCTCGCCATCGAACAGGCGCACCGCGCGGACCAGAAGCTGCCCCTGCAGCGGGGCCTGGCCTACGGTCGAGAGTTCCAGCAGGCATATGCCCGCCTTGCGTGTGGAAATGGCCTTGGCGCGCAGGCGAGCTTCTTCCTGCAGACGTACCGAATGCTCGTAGGCGCGGATGACCTCGTCGCTGCGGCCATCGAGCAGCACACTGCCACGGTCCATCCAGATCATGCGGTTGCACAGTTTGGCGGCCGAATAGACGTCGTGCGATACCAGTAGCACGGTCGTACCGCTCTCCTCCGCCATCTCGCGGATACGCTCGAAACTCTTGTTCGCGAAGTAGGCGTCGCCCACTCCCAGTATCTCGTCGAGTACCAACAGCTCGGGGGAGATGGCGGTGGATGTGGCGAACATGAGGCGTGCCATCATGCCGCTCGAGTATGTCTTGACTGGCTGGTCGATGTACTCCTCGAGCTCGGAGAAGGCGATGATCTCCTCGACCTTCCGATTGGCGCGCTCGCCTGTAACGGCCAGGTGCGCAAGGTATGCGAGCGCGTTTTCGCGACCCGTGAAATCCGGATGGAAACCGGTGCCGATCTGCAACAGCGCATGTGCGCCCTGGCTGACCTCGAAACGGCCCTTGGTGGGTTGCGTCACCCCCGTGATCAGGCGCAACAGCGTGCTCTTGCCGGCACCATTGCGACCGATGAAGGCGACCTTCTCCCCTTTGCGGATGGTCAGGTTCACATCACGGATGGCCCAGTGTTCCTGGTAGGCATCGACGCGGCGCAAGAGGCCCAGCATGTCGAGGAACCGGTAGTGAGGCTTGGCGTAGAGCTTGTACAGCTTGGACAGCCCTTCGGCGCGGATGATCACGTCACTCATAGTCCACCAGCATGTTCTTGAAGCGCCGGAAGAAGGCACAGCCCAGGGCGAAGGTCACCACGCAGATCAATGCGAACCAGCCCAGCGCCTCCAGGTCGATCGGGTGATTCCCCAGAAGGACGGTACGGAAAGCCTCCGTCATGTAGTACACCGGGTTGAGGTAGATCATCGCCTGGAAGCCGCCCGGCACCATCTCGGGCTTGAAGCCGATGGGCGATATGAACATCAGCAGCAGCAACGACAGGTTCACGAAGTTGGCGACATCGGGCAACGCCACCACCACTGCCGAAAGCACGAACACGCAACCCAGCAAGAAAAGCACCTGCAGCACGATGACCAAAGGCAGGAGCAGAAAGCGCCAACTGATGTTGCCGTCACCTGTAACCAGTAACGCCACGATCAGGATGCTGACCACCTGCCCGGCCAGGGCAACCAGTACGGTACGAACGGGGATCAGGTCCACCGGCAGCATCACGTTCTTCACCAGATGCATGTTCTGTCGCAGGGACACCGCACCACTGTTGAGCGCTTCGCTCATGCCGATGTAGGGCACCAGGCCGGCGAACACGTAGAGCGTGTAGTCGAACTCGCTGTACCCCGGGAAGCGCATCTTGAACACCACCAGGTAGACGAACAGGTAGATGCCCAGCAGCAACAAGGGGTTGATCAGCAGCCAGGCCTTGCCCAGGGCCGAACCCGAATAGCGCTTGGCCAGCTCCACGCGGGTAATCGACGTCAGCACTCCGCGGTAGGACCAGATCATCGACATCACGCGACCGGCCGAGCGGGCGATCCGCAGGATCATCGCTTGAAGCCCCGGAAAAGTATCGCCACCACAGGTTCCCTGAGCCTGTCCACTAGCCGGGCGGCAATGCGCCGCACAACGTGTCGACCAGCCTGCCGGTTAGTGATGGCGTACTGGGCGATGCTGGCATCCGCCAGTGTGCGATCGAAGAATGGACCCTGGTAGCCGTAGGCCATGGGACAACGCTGGCAGGGCGGCAAGGGCGTATCGGAGTTCACCGTGCGTCGGAACTCGCGCATACGCTCGCCGTTCCAGATCTGCTGGAAGTCCTGTTCGAAGATGTTGCCCAGGGCGTAGTGTTCCTGGCTTGGCCCAGTGGTGATGCAACAGACGTCCATCCGTCCATCCACCGTGAAGTTGTTGATGTCTGTCCAGGGCTTCTGGCAGTAGTAACGCACCTTTTTCTTCGGCGTAGGCTCAGTCTTCGGCTTAGCGACCACGGCGGCTGCCTCTGGCTCGCCAGCGATGGCCTCCATCTCGATGCGCTCCACGCCCTCGCGCTCCCTGTCGGGGGCGGCTTCCAGGGTGTCGCCCCAGTCGATGCGCGCCTTCAGGGCTGCCTCACCGCGCGCGAACAGCACCACCTGCAGGCGGTGGTTGTCCGCCGTATCGATGATCAGCTCCTGTTCGTGGCGGCCAGCCTCGAAGGCGAACTGGTGCGTCCATTTCTGGAAGTCCTCGCTCAATACGCCGATGACCAGCCTACCCGCCAGGACCTCGACCTTGATGGGGAGCGCCAGGCGCGTGCCCGGTGCGCAGGGATTGGAATAGGACTTGATCAGGTAGCGTCCGGACAGGTTCTCCTGGGCTTCGATATCCAGCAGGTTGCCTTCCCAGCGTGCACGCACGCCGGGGCTGTCGATCTGCCAGCGTCGTGGTAACGGCAGCTTGAACTCGCTGCGGATGCCGGCACCAGGGCGCATGACCCGGATGAAATCGATGTCGGCGACGCAGGCCTCGGTGCAACTGAACTCCAGGGACACACGGGATGAACTTCCGGTCTCGAAAGCCAGCTCCACGTCCTGATCGCCCGGGACCGGCTGGATCACCAGGCTGGCCAATACCTCGCCGGCTTCACCTCGCACCGACAGCGTAAGGGAGGAGCCATCCTGCATCACCCGGGCCTTGAACAGCAGCTTCCCGCCAGGCTCGACCGGCGTCGCTGCGCTGCGCCAGGTACCCTGCCGCGGGCAACGCAGTACTGCTCGGTTCAGCGTCCAGGAAACGCTCATGGCCGCGTCGGAGCAGTGCCAGTCATTGCGGCGTGGAGCGAGGAGGCGTCCCTCATAGCCGGGCGGCATGATGACCCGGTCCACCGGGTCGGGGCGGACGGAGCGGAAAGTGGATGGATCGAGACGGATATCGCAGTCGTTGTTGGTGTAGGGAATCCTGCGTCGAGGTACGTCCTCCAGGTATTCCCGCGCTGCGTCCAGGGCATCGTTGACCTGCGATTCATAAGGCACGATCTCACGCAGGTCCTCCACCGCACCGAGGTCGGCGCCCAACTCCGAAAGCGGGCGGATCATGATGACGTTGACACGCAGGTCGTACTCGGCGAACTGCAGGAATTCCTGCAGTTCGTGGACGTTGGTCGCATGCACCACGAACGACACGAACACGCAGGGCGTATCGCTCCAGGCTCGCTGGTCGACGATGGTGCGGATGGTACGGGTGACGCGGTCGAACTCCTTGAGCTTCATCACCTCGCGATGCGTCTCGGCGGTAGCCGCGTTGAGCGAGAAGGTAATCGATTGAAGGCTGAGCAGATGCGGGATCTGCTCAGGCTCGATCAATGCCCCATTGGTGATCAGGTAGGAGGAGGCGCCCTTCTTCTGCAGCGTGACCAGCAGCGAATTGAATTCCTTGTAGATGGTCGGCTCACCATTGCCTTCCACACCGTACATGTAGGCGGTGTTCAGGGTCGGTGCGATGAACCGCTGGACCTTGTCGAACGGGAGCTGTTTCTTGATGATCCCGGTGCGTTTGATGGTCACCGAGCAGAAGTCGCACAACGCGTTGCACTGCCCGGTCGGGCACAGCGCAAGGTACATCGGAAGGCTCAGGCTCTCTTCGCGCCCCAGGCGCATCTCCATCCCGGCCACGAAGGCGTTGAACAGGCGTGAACGTTTGCAGCGTCGGTGGATATAGCGCTTGAGCGGCCCCCAGGTAGGCAGGTAGGTATCGACGTCGAGAATGCTGTCATCGGCCACATAGGGGGCGCTCAACATCTCGAGCCCGCCCAGCCTGAACTCGCTGCCTCGGGAGTAGCTACCGAAGTAGTTGATCAACGCCAGTCGGAAACGCCCGGTCTCGCCGGGAGCGTAGGAGAACGCCAACCTGTGATGGCCCGTTTGCTCCACGGCCCGTTGGCGTTGCCAGTTTTCGGGGGCTCCCGCGCTGCCCTGGTCCTGGGACCTGATCAGTACCAATGCCAGCGGAGCGGCATGCAATACCTCGACTTCGAGATCGAAGGTATAGAGCCATCCCTTCTCCAGCTGAAACTCCGAGGACAGTACCTGCGAGTTGAGCGGGCCGTGGTCGCACAGCCAATGGCCCAGCCCCTTTTCTCCATTCGCACAGACGCCTTGCCAGGACACGCCTGCGGCGATTCCCGGTTCGACGAAACCGGTGCGCTTCCTGCGCCCCGTGTCACGCTCGGCCTTGTCGGTCACTTCGACGAGTGGAATGGTCTTCATGCATGCAGTCCTTCAGTTTCCGCCTTCCATAAGGCATTGGCGCGTTCGCATCCTTGCGCGTATGACGGGCCATTCAGGGGCGCACCAACGAATGTCGCACCGGTCAAGGTAGTCGACTCCGCCACGATGGCCGCGGTGCGTATACGCACGCCGTAGCCACTTGAATACCAGGCCTCTTCGATTGACCAGTGCAGCGTCGAGGGCGCCTCGAACATCGCCTCACCTCCCGCGAAATGGAGACGGGCCCGATTCGCTTGCACCGTGACCTTGACGCTGGGGTGGAGCAGAAAGTGCCATCGCAAGGTGTGACCGGGCCTGCGGCCAATTCGATCCTCGACAACCAGCGCACCATCACTGCTCAAGCAGAGGCGACGCTCGTGCAGCAGTTCAGGTGCCAGGCGCTGATAAGACGAGTTGCGTCCGATTACACCTACACAGTGGTCCATGCAGACCGGGAACTCCCACTCCGGGTCGCCCTGCTGTACCAGTCGGAACAAGGCCTTGGGGTCCATTCCGTGCTGCTCCTCGCCATCCACCTGGACAGTGTTATGGGTTGCGGTGGAACGGAATTCATTACGTGCATCGGGATCCTGTGTGTAGGTGTAGCTGCCTGCATCCACGAAGAGCGGCTGGGCGCCAATGGCCCACTCGATCGCCAACTGATCGTTGTGCTTGTGGTTGCCGATACCGAAGGTGCCACAAACCGAATTACTCATCGCTACGTAATTCTCCCCCTGCCGAAGCACGGCGACGCCGGCACGCTCGAACAACATCGCAGGTAGAGGTGGGGGCAGTTCCGTGCAGGTTGGGGCAGGGTCCCATGGGTCGCGCCAGAACAAGGCTTCGACTCGACCGGAGGTATCCACTGAACCGCCCAGAGCCTCGCAACCCAGGACTGCAGCTCCTGCTGCCAGCAAGTGATCCATGTGCTCCTGCTCGATCTCCCAGCGGTCGTAGGCTGCGAATATATGCGCGCGTCCGTTATCGGCATCACCGATCTGCGGCAAGCGCCCGCCATCCTGGCGCAAGGCACGAACGAACTGGAGTGCCTTCACCAACCGATCACGGTACTCGGCCGAAAACGGTTGCTTGTGATGCAGGGACAGCGCATAGGCGGAGAGGAACATCTCCGTCACCAGGCGGTGGTACGGAACGCTGGACTCGAAGCCGCCTCCGTCATCCAGCAATTGCAGGCGCACCTGTTGTTCCAGTCCGGATTCGGCTATCCCTCTCCACACACAACCGGCATCCAGCCCTGGGAAGTTCATGGCCAGCCAGTAAAGGCCGAACAGGTTCGCCAGACCATGGTTGGAAACGATGATGCGCCCGTCCAGGGTGCCGAACTCCAGGTTGGCGGTGATGTGCCGCCCGTGTTGCACCAGACTCTTGAGGAAGCGACGCCACCAACGCCTGTCGAGTTCGCCGGAGCCCTGGAAGAACGACAGCCCTGCCTGCCAACTGACCAGGCGCAACGCCACGTCCATCGGGCAGGCCCAGTGCACGCCGATACCTGGCCGGGTATGAGCGATGAAGTCTGCAATGGTACGGGCATAGCAACGCGCGTACTTCTCGTCGCCGGTCAGCCAGTAGGCCTGCCCCAGCGCTGGGAAGTGCTGGCAGCGCGTCAGTTCCCAGGGGCCCTTCACATCGGCGTTACCACGGCGCATGGCAAATGGCGACCAGCGCCATTGGCTGAACACCGAGGCATAACGCTCGCCGGATATCGGGTCACGGTTCCAGTCGATACGGTGCCCGGCACCACGCTTGCCGCGGCGCATATCCACCGGGCCGCTGCCAAGCAGATCGAATTCGCCGCTTACCAATCGGTCGGCCTTCTCGATGATGCGCTCCGCTTCGCCGGGTACCGCCCGCAACTGGCGGACCACCTCATCGCGGTCGGATGGCAGGAAGTTGCGCCGGCCGAAGTCTCCTCGCCGCTGACGGATCAGATAGGCGTAGAAGCCGGGCCAGCCGTTGCGACGCAATATCGCGGTCATTTCGCCATCGGACGGCTGGCGTGCGAGCAGGTACTGGCGCCACTCCCAATAGCGCTCCTGGCGAGTCTCCAGGCCATGCAGCCAGGACTTCAGCCGCTCGCTGTGGGGCGCCGCGACCCTGCGCAGGCCAGCGCCGATCGACCGGCGCAGAAAACGAATGCCGCGGCTGATCATGACTGGCCCTTGATTGCAGCCGAGCACTGCACCACGTGTCGGATGATCTTGTGCACGTGCTGCTCCCAGGTGAAGTTGTCCAGCAAAGCCTGGCGCGCATTGGCGCCGAGCGCAGCCCAGAGGTCGGCTCGCGCGGCCAGCCCCGCCACGGCATCGACGAAGTCGTCCGTATCGCCAGGCCTGCACAGCACCGCGCGCTGGCCATCGATCTGTTCGGGATGTACCTGTGCCAGGTCCTCGGTGGTGAGCGATGGCGTGAGCACATCGCCGATCTGCTCCAGGCGGCTGGCCACGATGGCACCGCCAAGCGCCATGTACTCGAACAGTTTGGTCGGCGAGCCGAAGAACTTGCTATCGACCATGTGCCGGTTGTGCGGCGAAACCAGGATATCGGCGCACGCCAGCAGGTTCGCGGCCTCGGTCTGGGGAACCGTTCCGGGCAGGTGAACCCGATCCTGCAGCTTGTGACGCTTGACGACGTCGTCCACGAGATGCCGGAAATTACCATCGCCGATGAGGAGAAAACGCAGGTTCGGGTCGCGTTCGCACAAGCGCGGCAGTGCTTCGGCGATTACATCGATGCCGTGCCAACCGCCAAAGGTGCCAACGAAACCGATCACGCTATTGTCGGCCTCCCACCCCAGTGCCATGCGCATTGCACGCTTCTGCTGCGTATCGATCGGCGCATAGTGCTCGGGCGAGCAGCCATTGGGGTTGAACAGGATCTTCTCTGGCGCAATGCCCTGCTGGATCAGGCCATCCTCGATCACCCGGGAGATCGCTACGATGGTCGTGGCCTGGGCGAAAGCCGCCCGCTCGGCTGCGGCGAAGGCCGCCTCCAGTTCATAGCCGCGCTCGTCGAAGCTGCGTTTCATGGAAATTTCCGAGCCGTTGTACTCGAGGATGTAGGGAATCCCCAGCTCGCGGCTCAGTTGCGCGCCGACATAGCTGCCCAGGATGGCCCGCTCGTAGATATAGGCCGGCTTCAGTTCGACCAGGCGGTCGCGCAGCCACCGATAGTAGAAGCGCGAGGCCTTCAGCACGTCGATCTCATTACAGGTCGACGACGGCGAATCCATGATTACCTGCTCGATCCCCATTGCATCGAGCAGATCGAAACGGTTGGCCATGAAACACACCAGCCTTTCGGTGCGCGCGGCCAGTTCCTGCGCCACGTAGCAGGTGTGCCCGTAGCTACCGCCGGCAGCGATCTTCACCCAGTAGTCGGTACGCAGGTAAACGCCGGTGCCGGGGATTTTGTTTTCGGGGCTGGGCATGCTGCCGATGGCGAGCGGATAAGGCGAGGCCTCGGCGATATGCCGCTCGATCTCGGCGACGATGGACGACTCCGTGTCACCGAGCATGCGGGCCAGGTCGGCGGGCATCCACTCGACCACCAGGTCGGTCACGTCCAACGACGAAGGGCCACCCAGCGCGTTGCTGAACACCAGCGTCAGTCTCTCGGAGGTCCCCGGGTCGATGACGAAACGCTCGGAGAAACGGCTTCTGGGCAGCGGATAGTTGCCAAGCCAGCTGGACTCGTCGGCATTCAGGCAACCAATGGCCATGGCGCCGCTGGCCAGTTCACCGGAAACCGACAGTACCGCCATCTGCCCGGGACGCGCCGCGATCGGCAGCGAGCGCAGCTGGTAGCCCCAGTCGGAGTCGTCGCTGACCAGATGAAAACCTTGCTCTCGGGCCATGAAAGTACGAGCCGCAACGGGGCTCCAGCCGAACTGCTGCACACGTTCGATGCGTGCCACGCGCATTGCGTGCCAGGCGCCTGCGGCACGGCGTCGGAGGGAGCGAGCTACACGCAGCGGGAGCTGAAGAATCGACAGATGGCGCACGGCTAGACTCTCTCCGAGTACGCGACGTTATGGGTGGTGAGGACCTTGATCAGCGCTTCGCGGGTAGCGGGTTCGGCGCCAGTGATCGAGATCACGCCTTTTTTCAGCAGGCCCAGCCAGATATCCGGGCCCTCGATGCCCTCCTTGCGGAGCCGGGCACGCACGGGATCGAGCATCAGGTTCACCTGATTGACGTTACGGCACAGTTGACGGCTGCCTTCGACGCTGCAGCTACCGCCCGCCTGGACCACGTCTGCCACTGAGGAGTCCAGCGGCAACAGCAGATCACGCACCGCCTCTTCGGCGGAGTGCAAGCGCACGTCGGAAGCCGGCAGCGCCAGCGCTTCGTCCAGATCGAGTTGCATGTTGTCTGCAACCGTTACAAGCCCGGCATTGAAGGTGGGGTCGAAGATGTAGAAGCGCTTGGCATCGGCGGGGCCGACGGCTACTACCGTAGTGACATGGGTGAAGGTGCCTGGTATGCCGAAGTCCATGGTGAAGGCTTCATAGCCGAACATCTTCAACAGCCGCGCCTGGAACACAGCGAAGCCGCCGCAGGAGGCGCCATTGCGCTTGGCCTCGAACGACTCGGTCAGAATCTGCCCGAGCGGCAATCCGCTCATTACCGCATGCAGGGCCTCCTCACTTTCGATCACCAGCCGCGGCGACAGCCAGTGCATCAACTGTGTGGCGCCGCCCAACCCATCGGCCTGCCGCGCCATTTCCGGAGCCAGATTCAGAGCCGGAATCTCCTGCCTGATCCGCGTCATCATCTGCGCATCGGTGGTGCAATCCGCGCAAGCCGCCAGGCTGAACGCTTCCAGCTGGTAGGCGAACTGCTGGTCGGCGTAGATCAACAGTTCTAGCCGTGTGCCTGGCGCAACGGTGACGGACAAGGGGCCATCGGGCATGCGGAAGTAAGTGCTGGGCTGATCGTCCATGGTCAGGCGCCCGCTGACTGCCTGATCCCCCAACTGGCGCCCTAGAAGCTCCAGCCTGCGAACTCCTGGCTGGCTGGCTTCGACCACCAACCCCAGGCCCGCCGGGGGAGTTTCGCTGCTGATTCTCAGATTTCCGCGTGCCAGAGCGAGAGTGGGGGTCCGATAAGGCTGCACGGCCAGGCCGCTGTCCTCGCCGAAGAAATGCCAGGCTGCCGCCAGTCCACTCGTCTGCTGCCCATCGACGACGCAGTCCGAGCAGGCCGTCAGGCTGGTCTTTTCGATCACATAGGCATAAGGCACATCGGCATAGATCAGCAGCTCGACCTGGGCGCCGGGGGCCACCGTGAGGGACAAGGGGCCATCAGGCATGCGGAAGTAGGTGCTCGGCTGGCCGTCGATGGTCAGGCGTCCGCTCACGGGCTGAGCCCCCAACTGACGCCCTATCAGCTCCAGCTTGCGCGTCCCTTGCTGGCGGGGCTCGACCACCAGGCCCAGCCCCGCCGGGCCCATGTCGCTGCTGATCTGCAGATCGCCGCGATGCAGTACCAGATCGGGGTTCTGATAAGGCTGCACGCGCAGGCCACTGTCATGGCCGAAGAAATGTTCGAGCGCAGACGGTCCATGCAGGTCCAGCAGTGTCGAGCGCGATACTGCGAGTGCGGTCAGGCTGGCAACCATCAGGGCGGCAACGCCCAGCAACCGGGGGCGCCACAGGCGCAGATCGGCGACGGAGATACGCGGCAGCTGCCAGCCGAGGTGCGCCTGGCTCAAGTGCGGACGCAGCCTCAAGGCCGGCGCCTCGACCAGAGTCCAGGACAGTGCGGCCAGCACGAAGGCCACCAGCAGCGATGCCCAGGCCAGCCAGGCCTGCCCGGTCATGCCGGCGTAGTAGAGCCCTAGCGGTAATGGCATGTGGAACAGATAGAGCCCGTAGGACAGGTCGCGGCCGCGCATCCAGCCTGACAGCTGCGGCCAGGAGTGGGCGAGCGAGAGCACTACACCCGCCAGCAGCAAGGCGCGCAGGGCGATATCCAGGTCAGGTATGCGGTACCTCACGGCCGTTGAGCCGGTTTTCAGGAAATAAAGGCCGGTGATCACCCCCCATGCCAGCAGCCACCAGGCCGCTCGCCCGACGAAAATGACCTTCAGACGTTGCCAATAGATGGCCACCGTCGCCCCGGTGAGAAACAGCCAGAAGTAAGGGAGCGGACTGGAGTGGATCAAACCGGTGGAGCTCGTGGTCGGCTCGTTGAGCAGCATGGGGCCTACGTGCATGGCGTAGGCCAGCGAACCGCCGAAACACAGGAGGATCAGCCAGGGCGTCAGCTTCAGACGTGCCAGGGTTCTGGAGAGCACCAGCGGCACCAGCAGGTAGAACCCCAGCTCGACCGGGATAGTCCACAGCACATCGGCGGGATAGCTCTGGTACAGGCCCGTCCAGGTGAAAGGCCCCCAGTCGGCGACCAGGTTGCCGTAGAAGTTGGAGCCGATGAGCATCGCCGACAACAACCACTTCCAGAACATCGGCTCCAGCAGCATCGACACGGCGAACCCGCCGGTACAGGCCAGCAGCACGATGACCAGCAGGTACTGCAGCCACAGCGCCGGATAAATGCGCAAGGCCCTGCTGCCCAGGTACGCCCAGAGGCCACGCTGGCGGCTGACATAAGAGCGTGTGATCAGGAACCCGCTGACCACGAAGAATACGGGAACCCCAGGGAAGCACTGCAACAGCAGGTCGACTTCGCGTGGTAGCGGCACCTGCAGCCACCAGAAGGTGTGCGAAAACGCCACCTGCAGAGCAGCCAGCAGGCGGATCAGGTCGAAATTGTTGTCGTGCTTGTCGGCAAGCATATCGCTCAGTCGTCCACCTCAAGGGCTCCGGTTCCCATGAGCAGCTCCTCGACCCGCAGCGCCACCGCCGTGGTCTCGATGATTTCGTCGAAAGAGATCGGAGCCGCGCCCCCGCTGGCCAGTGCTTCGGCCAGCATCTTCATCTGCGTGGCCTGCCCCTTGTCAGCCTCGGTAGCTGACCAGAGCACCTCCCCGGTGCTGGCCTTGATCAGCTGCTTGAAGTCGTCGACGACATAGGCTTCGCCGTCGCAGAACACTTCGATGCGCTCTTTCGGCAGCCCCTGCTTGGGGCCGAGGGCGGTGTAGAACAGGTTGCCGATACTGCCGTCGGCATAACCGACCGTAGCGGAAAAATTGTCGGTAACGAGGTAAGGCCGTGCGCCCGGATTGATGCCCGTGGCGGAAACGGATATGACGGCCGCCCCAGCCAGGCAACGGAACACGTCGTACATGTGGCAGGCTTCGCCGATGTTGCGTCCGCCGCCCTGCTCGGTCTGGATCCAGTGGTCCAGCGGGATGTAGCCACCGTTGAGCCGGTAGTTGATCGCCAGCGGCGCTGTGCGGTTGGAGAGGACCTCGCGCAGCGCCTGGATGGCTGGGGAGAAGCGACGGTTGAAGCCCACCATCAGCAACGGTGGGTTCGCCAGGGAATCGTGGCACTCCACCAATGCATCGAGCTGTTCCCAGGTGATAGCGAGCGGTTTTTCGACGAATACGTGCTTGCCGGCCTTGAGCCCGGCCATCGCCTGGAAAGCGTGCTCGCAATGGCGGGTCGCTATGACCAGCATGTGCACATCAGGGTCATCGATGGCGGAGTCCAGGTTGGAGGCGAATACGCCAAGCCGCCGCTCACGCACGAAATTGCCGCCACGTACGGCGTCGCGACTGACGACTCCCCGCAGGAAAATCCCGTCCTGACGATCGAGCATGGGCACCAGCATGGACTGGCCATAAGCCCCCGCCCCCACCAGCAGGTAGTTGATCTTGTCCGCCTGTGGGGTGCGCGCACCACGCAGGTGGATGCGCTCAGCCTCGGACGGTTCGACCACGGAGCGGCCAGATGTGTAGTCGAGCAGCACGCCAATAGGCGCCTCCGGGCTGCTGGCCAACATCTTGTATAGCGTTGGCGCCTCGTCCACAGGGGCCACGATGTCCACCAGGGATTCCACGTCCAGGCGCCCGGCTGCGATCAGCTCCATGTAGCTCTGCATATTGCGGTTGAGCGTCCAGCGCACGTAGGCGAATGGATAATCGCGACCCTTCTCCTCGTAGTTCGTGTCGTATCGGCCGGGACCGTAGGAGGTGCTCATGAGCAGGTCGATTTCCTTGCGATAGAAATGCGCACGCTGCACGTTCAGGCCTATATCGCCAACGATCACCACGACGCCACGGCGCCGCGTCACTTCCATTGCCGTATTGATCACCGCATCGGACTTGGTCGCGGCCGTGATCAGGGTACGATCACAGCCCTGTCCTTCGCTGATGTCACGCACCAGACGGAGGAATTCCGCAGGATTGGCACTGCCATACTCCATGCCCAGCTTCCGTGCACGCTCCACACGCCTGGCGTCGAGATCGAATCCGATCACCTGGCAGCCTGCAGCTCGCAGCAGTTGCACGGTCAGCAGGCCCAGCAGCCCCAGACCGATGACGGCGATCCGCTCTCCCAGATCGGGCTGGGCACGACGCACGCCTTGCATGGCGATGGTACCGATGGTGGTGGACGCGGCCCAACGCATGTCACAGCCATCCGGGACGCGACACACCAGATTGCGCGGCACCTGCACATAATCGGCATGGTTGGCGCGGCCGGCACCGCCGCAGGCCACTCGGTCACCGACCTTCAGTCCCTGCACCCCGGCGCCCAGGGCAATGACGACACCGGCGGCCGAATAACCGAGGTTCCACCCCGTCTCGTCCATCTCGTTATGGGGATCGCCGTCGGGATTGGGAGCTACCAGCACCACGCCGAGGCGCTCGAAATCGGCGCGTGTCACGCCGCCCTGGGCATTGGAGATGACCAGCTTGGCCGCGCCCTCCCCTTGCGGATCGAAGATCAACCGGTCGTCCAGCGCGCCTGGCGTCAAGGTACGGTTCCCCAGCCATTTGCTGCCCGCGTCATCGAGGATGCCGATGGCCAACCTGCCACTGTCGATGGTGCCGCGTATTTCGACCGCCACCTGGTAGCCCACGGGAACCTGGAAACTGGCGGTATGGGCCTGGTATTGCCAGTCCGAGTCGTCGCTCAGCAGTGTCAGGCGCCCCCCGTGATAGCTGAACTCCGTGGCCGCATCGCGCTCCCAGGAAATGGAGTCCAGATTGTGGTCGGGCTGCCGCGGTTGCGGGCGATCGGGAATGAGGCGAGCGATTCGGCTCTTGGCGATGCCTTTGAGTCGCGAAGCCGCCAGCCGCGGGTCAGCGATGGCCTTGGCCAGATAACGCCCGGCACGACTGGTGATCTCCCTGGCCTGGTCCAGCCCGGTGGGAGCCTCGCCTGAGGAGACGGGGCGCAAACCGGCAACCTCGGTCCCCACGCTGATCATCGAATAGTGGACCTTAACCAGTACGGCGCCGGGCTCTACGCCAGGTGCGGGCATGCGTGCGACACGTACGCGATCGTTGGCCAACAGGACTTGCCTCATCAACACGCTCTCTCGTCATGAGCCGATGCATCGGGACGGCCAGCGGCATCGCCTTGGCCATCCCGATGTCAGGACTGCAGTTGCTTCTCTATCGCCAGGGCCAGGCGGGTCGTCGCCAACTGGCTCCTGATGTTCCTTTCATCTATCACGCCCGAACCGATGGCATCTGCCAGTGCCACGAGTTCCTCGTACTGGCCCTTCTGGGGCACAGGCGACGTCCAGGATCTGGCGCTGTCGCCCGACACCGATATCGTCCGGTAGTCATCAAGGCTCAGCACCTTGCCGTCGGTGTAGATGTCCATGCGCTCCTTGGGATGGCTGGCAGCTCCCAGAGAGGTGTACAACAAGGACGCCACCGAACCATCGCTGTAGCGGATGGTTGCGGTGAAATTCTCGTTGGCGCGAATGCCGCCTGCGCTGACGCCGATGGCGGTCGCTTCCACCGATACCGGTTCGGCGTCGGTGAGGAAGGCGAACAGATCATAGATATGGCAGGCCTCGCCGATATTGCGGCCTCCGCCCTCCGGCCCGTGCACCCAATGATCCGGAGACAGGTAGCCTGCATTCATGCGGTAGGAAATCATCATCGGTGCGCTGCGCTGGCCCAGCATAGCCTTGAGCTGAACGATGCCTGGCGAGTGGCGCCGGTTGAAGCCGGTCATCAACAAGGGCCTGGGGCAGGCATCGGCATTCGCATAGAACGCTTCGATGGCCGCCACTTCATCCTCGAGCAGGGCCAGTGGCTTTTCGATCAGGACGTGCTTGCCGGCTTCCAGAGCCTCCCTGGCAATCGCTCCATGCAGGTGATGACGCGTGGCGATAAGCACCAGGTCGACATCGGGATCGGCCAGCGCCTCCTGGTAGTCGGTACCAGCGAAACTCGCTCCGAATTGAGTGGCCACAGCTTTCGCTGTACTGCCCGTGCGGCTGACGATCCAGCGGACTTCATAGCGTTCACGCAGCCTGACCAGGTTGGGTAGATGCACCCCCTGGGCGAAACCACCTGCCCCGATGACGGCGACCCGAATTCTGCCGTCAGCCCGCGCGGGCTGGCGCAGCATCAAGCTGTGTTCCCGCTTGGGAGGGGCGTCCACGGGATAGCGCAGCAGCGCCAGCAGGGGACGCGACTGTCCCTTGGCCAGTCGCGCGTACAAGGCTTCCGCCTCAGCAAGATCGACTATCTCGGGCGAAAGCGCCTGCAGGTCCACCTTGCCTTGCTCTAGCAGATCCAGATAAGCCGCCATATTGCGATTCTCGGTCCAGCGCACGTAGGCAAGCGGATAGTCCTGCCCCTCCTCCTCGTAGTTCGGGTCGTAACGCCCCGGGCCGTAGGAAGTAGAGATAAGGAAGTCCAGCTCCTTGCGATAGAAGTCTTCACGCTTTAGGTCCAGTCCCACATCACCCACCAAGACCACGCGCCCCTTCTTGCGGCAGGAACGCATGGCCAGGCTTATGAGGTCGCTACTGGCGGATGCCGCCGTCACGACCACGGCGTCCGCGCCCAATCCGTCGGTCATCCAGGCCACCCGGGAAACCTGATCGTCCTGGGTCGGATCGATTCCAAGGTACATGCCGCAGCGTCGCGCAACTTCAAGCCGTCGCGGGTCCGGATCGACACCGATGACTCGGCAACCATTGGCCTTGAACAGCTGCACAGCAAGCTGCCCGAGAACACCGAGACCAACGACCATGATGGTTTCACCCAGCGTCGGAGCCGTCCTGCGTACCCCTTGCAGGGCAATGGCGCCCAGGGTCACCGTAGCGGCATGCTGAGAAGGGAGTTCCGCTGGAACTGCCACCACCAGATTGACGGGAACGTTGATGAACTCTGCGTGGTTGGCGAGACCTGCGCCGGCGCAAGCGACCCGATCACCAACCTTGAATCCTTCGACCCGATCACCCACCGCGACTACCGTGCCTGCGGCCGAGTAACCGGTAGGCTGGCCAGCCGCCAAGGTGCCACGAACCCGCTCTACGGTTCGGGCAAGGCCTTGCTCGCGCACCATGTCGAGCGCCCGACGGATTTTTTCAGGGTGCTTCAGGGCCCGCTTGTAAAGCGGTTCCGCCGCTGACGCGACGCTCGCGGCCTCGGTGCCGACGCTCACGCAGGAATACTGCACGTGCACGAGAACGTGCTTGCTTCCCACCAGGGGGGCGGGGACATCTTCCAATCGCGCGGCACCCTGCTTCAACAGCAGTTGCTTCAACGCCACGCTCCTCGGGTATCGATCACGACCTTGTCTTCCAGCAACGAACGGTTGATGGTCAGGAACATCTTGTGGTTGACCAGCAGCAGGACGATGTCGGCATCGGCGATGGCCTCTTCGGCCTGCATGAACTCAACGTTGCGATACTTGGCCAGGGCCGGCGGCAATGTGTCGATGTGAGGTTCCACCGCATAGATGAGGCCATCTATCTCATGAGCCAGATGTGCCGCGATCTCCAGTGACGGGCTTTCGCGGAGGTCGTCGATGTCCGGCTTGAAGGAGAGCCCCAGGCACGCGACCTTGGGATTGCGCAACCCCTTGACGGCGTCCTTGACCCGCTCGATCACCCAACGCGGCTTGCCATCGTTGACCAGGCGCGCGGTGTGGATCAAACGCGCCAGATCAGGGGTTTGCTCGACGATGAACCAGGGGTCGACCGCTATGCAGTGGCCACCGACCCCCGGCCCAGGCTGCAGGATATTGACGCGGGGGTGGCAATTGGCAAGTTCGATCAGCTCCCACACATCGATGCCTTGACGGTCGCAGATCAGCGAGAGCTCATTGGCGAAAGCGATGTTGACGTCACGGAAGGCGTTCTCGGTCAGTTTGACCATCTCGGCGGTACGAGCGCTGGTGGTCAGGCACTGGCCTTCGACGAATACCTGATAGAAGGCAGCGGCACATTCAGCACACCTGGGGGTCAGGCCACCGATGATGCGATCATTGCTCACCAGCTCGTGGATGATCTGCCCCGGGAGCACACGCTCGGGACAATATGCCAGACGGATATCGGAGTCCTCGCCAGCCTGGCTCGGGAAACTGAGGTCGGGACGAGCCGCATGCAGCCACTGCTCCAACTTCTCGGTGGTGCCCACCGGCGAGGTGGACTCGAGTATCACTAGGTTGCCCTTCTTGAGCACGGGGGCAATGTTGGCAGCCGCTGCCCTGATACAACTGAGGTCAGCCTGATGGTCATCCTTGAACGGCGTAGGTACCGCGACCATGAAGACATCCGCCGCTTCAGGCTGCAGCGAGGCACGAAATCGCCCGGAGGCTACAGCACCGGACAACAGCACATCGAGTTCTGCCTCGACGATATGGATCCTGCCCGAGTTGAGCGTCGCTACAACGGATGGATTGACATCGACGCCCAGGACTTCGCAGCCGCGGCTGGCGATCAAGGCGGCAGTCGGCAGACCGATGTAGCCCAGCCCGATCATCGAAACACGCTTGAATTGGATCATCCGAGTATTCTCTGCACGATTCTCTGCGCAGCCATGCCATCCCCATAGGGATTGCCGGCCCTGGCCATCATTTCGTACTCAACCTGGCTGGTGAGTAGCCGTATCGTCTCCGATACGATCTTTCCGCAGTCCGTCCCCACCAATCGCACGGCCCCGACCTGCATTCCTTCCGGGCGCTCGGTTGTGTCGCGCATCAGCAGCACAGGCTTACCCAGCGACGGAGCCTCCTCTTGGATGCCGCCTGAATCGGTGAGGATTAGGTGGCAACGCTTCATGAGGTAGACAAATGGCAGGTAGTCGAGCGGCTCGATCAGGTGCACCTGCGGGCAGTCACCCAGAATGCGGCGGACAGGCTCCTGCACGTTCGGATTCAGGTGCACTGGATAGATAATTTCCACATCATCACGTGCGGCTAGCCCACGCAGAGCGAGGCAGATGTTCTCGAAGCCCTGACCGAAGCTCTCGCGGCGGTGGCCGGTGACCAGGATCATTTTTCGCGTGGAATCTAGAAAGCCGAACTGATCCTCGAAACGCTTGATCAATGCACTGTCGGCCTCGATGCGGTCGACGGCTGCCAGCAAGGCATCAACCACGGTGTTGCCGGTTACGCAGATGAAGTCATCGGCAACGCCTTCCTTTGCAAGGTTCGCGCGCGCGGCCTCGGTGGGGGCGAAATGGTAGGCAGCAATAGCGCCAGTGAGGCGTCGGTTGATTTCTTCAGGCCACGGGGAATAGATGTTCCCAGTACGCAGCCCCGCCTCGACGTGCCCAACCGGAATGCGTCGGTAATAGGCTGCCAGACTCGCGGAAAAGGTGGTCGATGTATCGCCGTGCACTAGGACCACGCCCGGCTTTTCCACTTCGAGAACATGCTCGATGCCTTGCATAACGCGGGTCGTGATATCAGTCAGGCTTTGCCCGGGCTTCATGATATTCAGATCATGGTCGGGGACGATACCGAACACATCCAGAACCTGATCCAGCATTTGCCGCTGCTGAGCCGTGACGCACACGCGTGCGTTGATCCTTGGTTCAGATTGAAGCGATTTGACCACCGGAGCCATCTTTATGGCTTCCGGCCGCGTGCCAAATACACAAAGTACTTTCATTCTCTCCAGAATCCTTCTGAACGCAGAAAACCCTTGTTTCTGACAGCAAACAGATGCCTAGCTGTTAGCACTTCGCGACTCACTGTAAGGGCACAACTTATGTTGCTAGTGGTGTTTTGGCAATTCCCCTTGAGCAAATACAGGCTTGCAAGCCGCCACAAGCGCCGTTTGCAGCAGAGCGACCGATAAGTCCACCGCCCCAAGGCACCAGTGGTTGAACCACAGTGACGCCCATCCTAAGA
>NZ_LXJQ01000058.1:0-34459 GCF_001728925.1 Pseudomonas sp. 1D4 | reverse complement strand
ACGGGGCGTCGGTGTCGAAGGCTCACGTAGGGGGGATGACGCTCTTTTCATCCACCAACTCCCGGCACCCAGGCATGGAAGATCGATGCTCACCGGATGGCGCCGAGGCATTCGTAGGATGGGCTGAGCTGTGCGAAGCCCATCATCCCGGGCCGGGCTTGGATTGATGCGGTTCGCATAGCTCACCGCATCCTACGGACTGGCATGGGACAGGTCAGGCATCAGCCTGGGGGCGGCCTCGGCGGCGGAATTCAACGGGGGTTTCGCCGACCCAGCGTTTGAAGGCGCGGTAGAAGGTGCTGGGTTCGGAGAAGCCGGTGCGTTCGACGATCACCTCGATGCGTTCGTCGGTCTTGAGCAGCAGTTCCTTGGCCAGGCGGCAGCGGTAGTCGGTGACCAGGTCGTTGAAGCGCACGCCGGCCATGGCCAGGCGTTCGCGCAGGCGGCGGGCGGGCATGTTGAGGCGGGCGGCGACCTGTTCCAGGGTGGCGCCGCCGTCCACCAGCAGTTCGCCGATCAGCTCGCGCACCTTGCGCACCAGGTCCAGCCGTTCCACTTCCGCCAGTTGCCGACGGGCCAGGGACTCGTGCATGCGCAGCAGTTCCGGCGCGGCATGGCGCGAGGCCTTGTCCAGCACGGCGGCGTCGAACACCAGCGCGTAGCGCTCGGCGCCCAGGCGTGCCGGGCAGCCGTAGACCGCCTGGTAGCGCTCGGCCGGCGCGCCCTCGGCGTGCATCAGCAGCACTTCGCGGGGGATGAAGTCACCTTCGGTCAGCGCATGGAACAGGCGGATCACCGCCCCGGCGAGCATCTCCGGGAAGTGCCGGTTGCTGCCGATGCTCTGGCCCAGGGACAGCACAGCGCGGTCGCCGTCCACTTCCAGGCGGGCATTGAGGGTGTCGGAGAGCAGGCGCACGTAGCGCAGGGCGTGGCGCAGGCCATCGCCGAAGGTCTCGCTGGAGAGGAAGAGGTATTCCAGCAGCAGGCCGTGGAAGGCCGGCAGGTGCCCAGCCAGGTAAAGGCCGACATGCTCCTCACCGCACTCTTCCGCCGCGGCCCGCCAGAACTGGGCCTGGGCAGCATGGGGGAAGCGTCCGGCGGGCAGGCCGC
Organism: Pseudomonas sp. 1D4; assembly: GCF_001728925.1. Classification (NCBI taxonomy): domain Bacteria; kingdom Pseudomonadati; phylum Pseudomonadota; class Gammaproteobacteria; order Pseudomonadales; family Pseudomonadaceae; genus Pseudomonas; species Pseudomonas sp. 1D4. The sequence continues at coordinate 33,349 of NZ_LXJQ01000058.1, read as the reverse complement.
CCGCAGGCAGGCCGAGCCGCCCCAACACCTTGTCAGGGTCGGCGCCGCTGGCGCGCAGGGCGTCGATCACCGCGCGCATCAGCGCCACGTCGTCGGTCAGGTCACGCATCATTTTCCGAATTCTTGTCATGCGAGGCGGGGGCCATCTTATGCAGCTTTTTACCGTGCGCTCAAGGCGCGCTTGAGCCGCCCGGACGGATTGACTGCCCTGCCAGGACGCCATGCGGCGCGGCCAATGTGCCGCCGGGCGGGGCGGCTAAGCTGCATCGCGTTCGCAACGAGGAGATCGCCCATGGCCACCGACTGGCTCGACCTGCCCACCCTCCCGGCCCTGCCCGGCCTGTTCCTGCGTGCCGCCCTGCGCCGTGGTGCCAGCGGGCGCACCCTGCCCGACCTCGGCCTGCGCACCCAGGTGGAGGTGGATGCCCGCCACCTGGCGCGCTACCGCCAGGTCTGCGGCTTCGGCGACAACGGCCGGCTGCCGGCCACCTACCCGCACATCCTCGCCTTCCCGCTGCAGATGCAACTGCTGACCGACAAGCGCTTCCCCTTCCCGCTGCTCGGCCTGGTGCACCTGGAGAACCGCATCCGCGTGCTGCGCACCCTCGGCGGCCTCGGGCCGTTCCGCGTCAGCGTCGCCGTGCAGGACCTGCGCCCCCACGACAAAGGCGCCACCTTCAGCCTCATCACCCGCCTGGAGGACCAGCTCGGCCTGCTCTGGGAAGGCGACAGCCGCATCCTCTACCGGGGCCTGCGCCTGGACGGCGCGCCCGCCCCGCGCGAGGAGGTCGACGCCCTGCCGCTGACCGAGCTGGACCACTGGCGCGCCGCCAAGGACATCGGCCGGCGCTACGCCCGCGTCGCCGGCGACTACAACCCCATCCACCTCAGCGCCCCCAGCGCCAAGCTGTTCGGCTTCCCCCGCGCCATCGCCCACGGCCTGTGGAACAAGGCGCGCACCCTGGCCGCCCTCGGCGCCCACCTGCCGGATGCCGGCTACGAGGTGGAAGTGCGCTTCCAGAAGCCCGTCCTGCTGCCTGCCGAAGTGCGCCTGCTGGCCAGCGCCGCCGGCCCCAGCGGCCAGTTCGCCCTGCGTGGCAAGGACGACCTGCCGCACATGGCCGGCAGTTGGGCGCCGCTGGCCGACTAGCGCCACCGCCCCCCCTGCGCGGCGCTTGCACCCCGCCGCCCCCGGCACCAAGCTATGCGGCCTCCCAGGAGAGCCGCATGAACCTCGACGCCATTACCCGCCGCCTGCACGCCATTCGTGACCACAACGACTGGCGCCAATTCCACAGCCCCAAGAACCTGGCCATGGCCGCCAGCGTGGAGATGGCCGAGCTGGTGGAAATCTTCCAGTGGCTGACGGAAGACCAGTCCCGCCAGCTCGACGCCGACACCCTCCACCACGCCGGCCAGGAAGTGGGCGACGTGATCCTCTACCTGCTGCTGATGTGCAGCGAGCTGGGCATCGACATGAACCAGGCCGTACTGGACAAGCTGGCCGACAGCGAACGGCGCTTCCTGCCATGACCGACGACCGCCATTTCGACGCCCTCGCCGCGCGCTTCGCGGAGAAGATCTACGGCGGCGCCAAGGGCGCCATCCGCCTCGCCGTGCTCCAGGCCGACCTCGGCGAAGCCCTGCCCGAACGCCCCCTGCGGGTGCTCGACGTCGGCGCCGGCCTTGGCCACATGAGCCTCTGGCTGGCCCAGCGCGGCCACCAGGTGACCCTCGCCGAACCGGCCGAACCGATGCTCGACGGCGCCCGCGAGCGCTTCGCCGAAGCCGGCTGCCAGGCCACCTTCATCCAGGCCCCCTGGCAGGCCCTGCCGCAGCAGCTCGACGGCCGCTTCGACCTGGTCATCTGCCACGCCGTGCTCGAATGGCTCGCCGAGCCCCACGCCATCCTCCCGGCCCTGCACGCCCTCACCGCCCCGGAGGGCTGGCTGTCCCTGGCGTTCTACAACCGCGATGCGCTCATCTACCGCAACCTGCTCAAGGGGCACTTCCGCAAGCTGCGGCGCAACCGCTTCGCCGGCGAAGGCCAGAGCCTCACCCCCCAGCGCCCGCTGGACCCGCGCGAGCTGGCCGCGCAACTCGGCACGCACTGGCGTGTCCAAGCGCAGAGCGGCATCCGCGTGTTCCACGACTACATGCCCAGCGAGTTCCAGGCCCGTGCCGAACTGGCCGACCTGCTGGAAATGGAACTGGCCCACCGGCGTCACCCGGCCTTCGCCGGCCTGGGGCGCTATCTACACTGGATCTGCCGCCCGCTATGAGCAGCGCCCCGGAAACGGGGCACCCAGAACCCGCCTCGACGGAGGCCACCATGCACCGCGCCACCCTCATCGCCAGCCTGCTGGTGCTCAGCGCCTGCCAGAGCCCCAACCCCTACCAGGCCCAGTCCCTGCCCATGCCGCCGGCCCCGCCCGGCGCCGCCACCCACTTCGACCGCAGCGCCTACCCCGCCGCCCCGCGCGACTTCGGCCGCTACCGCAGTTGGAGTTGGCAGGACGGCCGCCTGCCCGCCGGCAACACCTGGGTCAACCCCGAGCAGATGGCCGAGATCGTCAATGCCGGGCTCGACCAGCGCGGCCTGCGCCAGGCCCACGACCCGGCCGGCGCCGACCTGCGGGTGAGCGCCAGCCTGCGCTTCGAGAAACGCCTGCGCCAATACGAAGACCGCAGCGGCGTCTACTACGGCAACGACCCCTGGGGCGACCGCTACGGCGGCTGGGCCAGCGCCCCGCTGGTGCGCACCTACGAGGTGCAGGTGGCGGTGGTCTACCTGGAGTTCCGCGACGCCCGCGACGGCCAGGTGGTGTGGACCGGCAGCGCCGAAACCGACGCCAGCGGCGAGCGCAGCGACCGCAACCAGGCCCTGCGCGAGGCCACCGCCGAAGCCCTCGGCGAGTACCCGCCGCGCTGAAGCGCCCCCCGACAACGTGCAAAACCTTGACCCAGACCCTTGCCGGCCACCCCGGCATGGGATTGGATAGGCCCCCCGGCCCAGGAGACCCACCATGATCCGCCGCCTGTTCCTGCTCGCCTCCGTCCTGCTGCTGGCCGCCTGCCAGAGCGTGGAGATCGACCGCGACTACGACCGCACCCGCGACTTCGGCGCCTACCGCAGTTGGGCCTGGAAAGAGCCCGCCCTGCAGTACCGCCCCGACGACCCGCGCCTGAAGAGCGACCTCACCGAACAGCGCCTGCGCGACGCCCTCACCCTGCAGCTCGACCAACGCGGCCTGCGCCCCGCCGCACCCGGCGCCCGCGCCGACCTCTTGGTGCAAAGCTGGCTGATCGTCGACGACCGCCAGCAGCAGGTCAGCACCAACTACGGCGGCTACTGGGGCGGTAGCTGGGGCAACTACTGGGGCGGCCCCGGCATGACCGAAACCCGCACCTACGACTACCAGGTCGGCACCCTGCAGGTGGACCTCTACGACAGCAAGGACGGCAAGCTCGTCTGGCGCGGCAGCGCCGCCCAGATCCTCCCTGCCACCCCGCCCAGCCCCGCCGAGCGCGAAGCCGCCATCCGCGACACCATCGGCCGCATCCTCGACCACTACCCGCCTCGATGAGCCACACGATGCCCGCACTCAGCCACCGCCCCGTGGCCGCGGATGACCTCGCCGAGGTCGTCCGCTTCCCCCGCGATGCCGACGAACTCTTCTTCGCCTACCCCCGCGCCACCTGGCCCTTCAGCGTCGAGCAACTGGCCGACGCCATCGCCCAGCGCCAGGGCAGCACCGTCGCCCTGCTGGACGGGCGCATCGCCGGCTTCGCCAACTTCTACCAATGGGAACCAGGCGCCTACTGCGCCCTCGGCAACCTGCTCGTGGCCGACTGGGCCCGTGGCCAGGGCGTGGCGCAGTACCTCATCGGCGTGATGGAACAGCAGGCCCGCGCCGGCTACGACGCCAAGCTCATGAAAATCTCCTGCTTCAACGCCAACACCGGCGGCCTGCTGCTCTACACCCGCCTCGGCTACCAGCCCCGCGCCATCGTCGAGCGCCAGGCACCGGGCGGCCAGCGCGTGGCCCTGGTGCAGATGGAGAAACCCCTGGTAGATAGCGCTCCATGACCCTTCGCCTCGCCCGCCCCGCCGACCTGCCCGCCCTGGGCGACATTGAACGGCTCGCCGCCGAACGCTTCAGCACCACCCACCTGCCCGCGCACCTGCGCGGCCACACGCTGCCGCGCGACGTGCTCCAGCGCGGGTTAGAGGCCGGGTTGCTGTGGGTGGTGGAACACGCCGGGCGCGCCGTCGGCTTCCTGCTGGCCGAGCGTGAGGGCCAGGGGCTGCACATCGCCGAAGTCAGCGTGCACCCCGACCATGGCGGCCAGGGCCACGGCCGCGCCCTGCTGGAGGCCGCCGCCGAACGCGCCCGCGCCGAAGGGTTGCCCTGCCTCACCCTCACCACCTTCGCTGACGTGCCCTGGAACCGCCCCTTCTACGAACGCGCGGGCTTTCAGGTACTGGCCGAAGCCGCCTGCGACAGCGCCCTCGCCGCGCACCTTGCCGCCGAGTGTGAAGCCGGCCTCAACGGGCGCGTGGCCATGCGGCGGGTTGTTGGCTAAGGGCGGAGCCCTCGATAAACTGCGCCGAAAAATTTTGGACGGACCCACCATGCTCGAATGGACCACCCTCACTGCCCGCCAACGCGGCACCGCACTGATCGTGCTGCTGATGCCGCTCAGCCTGCTGCTCACCCAGCCCTTCAACCCACAGGCCCTGCTCGAAACCGCTGCCATGTTCAGCCTGTTCGCCGGGCTCGCCCTCGCCCCGCAAGTCGTGCGTGGCCGGCTTCTGCAAAGCCTGCGGGATGGCCAGCGGTTGCCCGCGCCCAGCCTTGGGCTGTTTGCGGGGGCTTTGGTGCTGATGGTGCTGGCGCGTCTGGTTGGGATGGTGGGCGCGTCGTAAGGCCGGAAGCGGCTTGCTGCTCGCGATGCCCCTAAGCGCCTTGCCGATCAGCGAGTGCTGCGGGTGTCACCCGCAGAGCTGGAAAATCAGCGCTGACACCTAGCCTTATCCCCAGCCAACTGCAGCAGACGGCGGAACTGTTCGATGGCCTTGTGGATATCGTCCCGGGTGTCGCCGTCCCAGTCCTCCACCGCATCCAGTTCCAAGCGCAAGGCGTAGAGGCGCTGCTCGATCTCCAGCACCTCATCCGGCCCGCACTCGCTCGCGATGGCGTCCCAGCGCTCAGCCGGTGTCGACACCCAGGGCGGCAGGTCGCCACGGGCGGCTTCGATCAGGTGGGTAAGGCGGCTCATGCGTCCGGCGGGGGGACGTCGATGGGGCGGGTCTGGCCGGCCTCGGGCAGCACCTCCCCGGTCAGCAGCCACCAGCGGAACTGTGGATAAAACCGACTCAATTTCTCCAGGTCATCCGCGCGGAGACGTGCATTGCCGCGCTTGATGCTCTGCCAGCGCACGTATTCCTTGCTGTTGACCTCGGCGAGGTCTTTCAAGCTGGTTAGCTTGAGCAGATGGAGCACGCGATCGGTCACACCTTCCGTCATGGTATTGCGGGAATATGTGTTTTCATCATAAACTAGATTTTGTGAATCAGGCGAAACAGGAGGAGCCTGAGTGCCAGGCATGTTCTCGATATCGGGGGCGAGCTGACCGTTTTCCGGATCGGCCTGCCCGCGCCACAGCCAGAGATCGTATTGCGGAAACGCCTGGATCAGCGCCTCAAGGTCCTCTACGCGGGCTTTTACAGCGTAGTTGGTCGCAACGGTCTGCCAGCGTCTGCGTTCAATTGCAGTCACACCTGCCAGGCGGGCCGCACCGAGATGGCGCACCAGAAACCGAAGCCGATCCTCAATCATCCTGAACCCTAGCCAGACAATTTATTTGATTGACAAAATATTTGTCAGCACCGTGAGCGCGACAGACTAATTATTTGCCATTAAGCCGCATCGAAACCCACGAATACTGAAGGAACCTGCCAGGAACTGGAAGGGCCGGGGCTGCCTGCAAGAAAGTTCAGCCTGGCGTTATGGACATGTTCCACAGCACCCCGTTTGAAAGGAGATTGAGCATGGCTGACTTCACCTTCGACGCCGCCTGCGCGCTGATGGGCCGCACCGCCTGGATAGAACTGAACTGGCCCGACATCCCGGAGCCCACCTTCACCTGCGTGCATATCGTCGGTGTGGTGATGGCGATGGAGGGCGTCTACGACGCCCCGCACTTCCTCACCTTCCAATACAACGGCTCGCAGATGTTCCCGGAAGAACTCTTCTGGTCAGACATCCGCGCATTGCATCCGGTCAGGACAGTGAAGAAGGGAGGGAACGTGGCGGAAGGCAGTGGGAGTCGAACCCACCCAGGAACGGCTGCCGTCCCCCACCGGGTTTGAAGCCCGGCCACGCCACCGGGCGTGATTGCCTTCCTTGTTGATCTGTAGGGCTTTCGCGTCAGCTCCGTTGCCGACCTCACGTGGAGTGTCTACGAAGCGTCGATAGTTCGACGACCGCTAGCGCGTCCGCCTATGCCCTAGAGCGCGGCGAGCATATCGCATGAGCATCTTGGTTTTCCAACCGCCTGCACTCGGCCTGGAATGCCCGCTTTTGGCTGGGAGTCGCCAGTAGCATCGGGCTGGTGTCGGCCAATAGCGGACATCAACGATCAGGCTTCGCCACGCAACTGCAAGCGCAGCCTCGTCCGCCAACGGAGTAACTGGCCTGTTGGCTTAGGTCGCCGGCTGCTGATGTCTTGGCAGGCTTATGGAGATCAGTGCAGTCAGGACGACAAAGCCGCTGGAGACCCACAGGCAGGCTTGCAGCCCGTATTGCTGGAAGACCCAGCCGGACAACAGTGTGCCGACCAGCCGGCCCAGCGCGTTGGACATGTAGTAAAAGCCGACATCCAGCGACACGCCGTCTTCCTTGGCGTAGCTGACGATCAGGTAGCTGTGCAGCGACGAGTTGATGGCAAAGACGGCACCGAAGATCAGCAGCCCGCCCACCAGTACCGCCTGCTTGGACAAGTCGCTATCCAGGCCCACCGCAATGGCAACGGGAATACCGGCCAGCAGAGCAGCCCAGAGAAACGCCGCGCGGCCATCGGGTACATGCCCGTTGCGCTTGCCGGTGAGGGCTGGAGCGAAGGACTGCACGATGCCGTAGCCGATGATCCAACTGGCCAGGAAGCCGCCGACCATCCAGAAGTCCCAGCCGAACACCGTGCTCAGGTAAACCGGCAGGGCGACCACGAACCAGACGTCGCGGGCGCCAAAGAGGAACAGGCGCGCGGCTGAGAGGATGTTGATCGCCCGGCTCTTGGACAGGATGTCCTTGAACTTTGGTTTGGCTTTGGCCTTGCCCAGATCCTTCTTCAGCAGGAATAGGCTGGCGATCCAGATCACCGCCAGCACCCCAGCCATGACCAGTACCGCGCCGGCAAAACCGAGCACGGCCAGCAGGGCGCCGCCGAGGAAGAAGCCCACGCCCTTGAGCGCATTCTTCGAGCCGGTGAGGATCGCCACCCACTTGTACAGTGTGCCCTGCTGGGCATCGGGCACCAGGAGCTTGATGGAGCTCTTGGCCGACATCTTGTTGAGGTCTTTGGCGATCCCCGACAGCGCCTGCGCGCCCATCACCCAGGGCACGGTCAGCCAGGCGGCAGGCACGGTGAGCATCAGCAGAGCGACCACCTGCATGGCCAGGCCGATGTTCATGGTGCGATTGAGGCCCAGCCTGGCGCCGAGGTAGCCGCCCACCAGGTTGGTGACCACGCCGAAGATCTCGTAGAACAAAAACAGCGCGGCAATCTGCAAGGGGCTGTAGCCCAGGCTGTGGAAGTGCAACACCACCAACATGCGCAAGGCGCCATCGGTGAGGGTGAATGCCCAGTAGTTGCCGGTCACCAGCAGGTACTGTTTGACCTCCGGGGCTAGGGCTGACAACGCCTTCATGCTTGCATCCCTACTCGGTTAAACGGCCAGGCCGACCAGCTTGGCCAGCTCCACGGTGCGGTTGGCATAGCCCCATTCGTTGTCGTACCAAGCGTACAGCTTCACCTGGGTGCCATTGACGACCATGGTCGACAGCGCATCGATGATCGAGGAACGCGGGTCGGTGCGGTAATCGATGGAGACCAACGGGCGTTCCTCGTAGCCGAGGATGCCTTTCAGTTGGCTGGCGGCAGCTGCCTTCAGTAACTGATTGACTTCCTCTACCGTGGTCGCACGCTCGACTTCGAACACGCAGTCGGTCAGCGAGGCGTTGGCCAACGGCACCCGCACGGCATGGCCATTCAGCTTGCCGCGCAGCTCGGGGAAAATCTCGGCAATGGCGGTAGCCGAGCCGGTGGTGGTCGGGATCAGGCTCATACCCGAGGCGCGGGCACGGCGCAGATCTTTATGCGGGGTGTCGAGGATGCTCTGGGTGTTGGTCAAGTCATGGATGGTGGTGATCGAGCCATGGCGGATGCCGAGGCTCTCGTGGATCACCTTGACCACTGGAGCCAGGCAGTTGGTGGTACAGGAGGCAGCTGTAACGATGCGGTGCTCGGCGGGATTGAACAGCTGCTGGTTGACGCCCATCACCACGTTCAGTGCTCCTTTCTCCTTCACGGGCGCACAGACCACCACGCGCTTCACGCCCTGATCCAGGTAGGCCTGCAATACCGCCACGGTCTTCATCTTGCCGCTGGCTTCGATCACCAGATCGCAGTTCGACCAGTCGGTGTCGGCAATCGCCTTGTTGGCGGTGACCTGGATGCGCTTGCCGCCGATCACCACGCAATCGCCGTCACTACTGGCTTCGTGGTGCCAACGACCATGCACCGAGTCGAAGTTGAGTAGGTGCGCATGGGTGGCGGCATCACCAGCCGGATCGTTGATGCGGACGAATTCGAACTCGGGCCAGTCCCAGGAGGCGCGCAGCGCTAAGCGACCGATGCGACCGAAACCGTTGATACCAATTTTGATAGCCATTTTCTTCGACTCAGCTGCCGGAGTTAGTGGGAGGCACCGAACTGGGAGATCCAGTTGAGATGCGCCGGGTGTTGAATGGCCTTGGGCCGCAGGGCCTGCACCAGGGCAATGGCGTCGGCGCGGGGAATGCCGGCCTCGATCATGATTCGCGCAGCAATCAGCCCGGTGCGGCCCGAACCGCCCTTGCAGTGGATGGCGATGTCCTGGCCGGCGTTGAGCAATTCAAGGATGTTTTGTTTGGAGGCTTTCCAGCCCTTGCCGAAATTCTCAAGCGGCACTTGCTCATCCGCGACCGGCAGGTGGAACCAGGCCATGTCCTGCGCTTGGCATTGCTTGCCGATGTCCTCGGCCCCGTTGGCTGCCAGTTCGCTCGCCGGCATCAGGCTGATCACGGCAGAGGCGCCGGCCTGTTTGAGCGTGGTCAGCGAATCGGCAAGGCTGCTGTTCTTGGTGCCGGGGCAGGGTGTGAGGATCAGCTTGCCCTTGATGCCGGGGATGCTGAGCAGGTCGTAGGGATGATTCATCGAGCGTGATTCCTGGCAGTCAGATAGCGCGCTGGTTGACGCGCTTGGAAAGTTCTTCGGCGGACTCTTTACGTTCCGAGTAGCGGTCGACCAGATAGTCGCTACGCCCGCGCAGCAGCAGAGTGAACTTGACCAGTTCCTCCATGACGTCCACCACGCGGTCGTAATAGCTGGAGGGCTTCATGCGCCCGGCCTCGTCGAATTCGAGGTAGGCCTTGGCTACTGAAGACTGGTTGGGGATGGTGAACATGCGCATCCAGCGCCCCAGCACACGCATCTGGTTAACCGCATTGAAGGATTGCGAGCCGCCACAGACCTGCATCACGGCCAGGGTCTTGCCCTGACTCGGGCGGATGGCACCCATGGACAGCGGTATCCAGTCGATCTGCGACTTGAACACCCCGGTCATGGCGCCGTGCCGTTCGGGGGAGCACCAGACCTGACCCTCCGACCAGAGCACCAGGTCGAGAAGTTCCTTGACCTTGGGGTGGCTGCTGTCGGCATCGTCCGGCATGGGCAGGCCGGACGGATCGAAGATTCGGGTTTCCGCGCCAAAGGCCTCCAGCAAACGTGCCGCCTCCTGAGTCAGCAGCCGACTGTAGGAGCGTTCACGATTGGAGCCATAGAGCAGCAGGATGCGCGGTTTGTGCTCGTCCTCGGCGAGGCCCAGGTTTTCCGGGATAGAGCGATCAAACAGCTCCTCGGCGACGTTGGGCAGGTTGTCGATCATGGGCTTGTACCTCTTGGGCTACAGCGAGCCGATTCTGTTCAACTCGACTTTGAGCGCATCGCTATCGAGTTGTGCGAAGGGCTGCGCGATAAATGCGTTCACCCGCTTCTGGATCTGTTGGATGGTGGCTGCAAACGCAGCGGTGATGTCTGCCTCAGAACCGTTTACTTCGGATGGGTCACTCAGCCCCCAATGGCAACGTATCGACGGGCCAAAGAACACAGGGCAGGCTTCTCCGGCGGCCTTGTCGCAAACGGTAATGACGATGTCAGGGGCTAGAGACTGATAGACATCGGTTGATTTGCTACTCAGCCCCTCAACATCGAAGCCAGCATCAAGCAGTGCCTTCAAAGCCAATGGATTTACTTCTCCCTTAGGGTGGCTGCCCGCGCTAAAGGCCCGCATGCCCTTCGGTGCCAGCGCGTTGAAGATGGCCTCCGACAGGATGCTGCGGCAGCTATTGGCGGTGCAGAGAAAGAGAACTTTCATGGTCATCCCCAGTGCCGGGCATTCAATCGCAGGCGGGATTGCGACCAGGACGATCACGCATTTGCCAGAGACGCTGTACGTCCTGGCGCAACCACTCGGCATTGTTGTCCAGGGTCTGCTTCAGAATATCGGTCACCCATCCCGACAACTGCGGGTGCAAGCGGTAGTACACCCACTGGCCATTGCGGCGATCTTCCAGAAGACCGCAGCCTCGCAGCAGGGCCAGATGTCGGGAGATCTTCGGTTGCGCCTCATCTAGTGCCGAGGTCAGTTCGCAGACACACAGTTCCTGCTCCAGGGTCACCAGCAAAGCGATTCGTGCTCGCGTCTCATCGGCCAGGCATTTGAATACCTCGGTTGGTGACATGGGTTGGCTGCCAGCGGGCTCTTGAGTCGGCCTGTTTTTAATCAGCACGAACATTTTTATCCGTTCGTGAATCTCATGCAGGGTCTTGCGGTAGGCGTCTTTCTGCGAGCTGGTCACCGGATCTTCGAAGTTCCAAGCGATGTACTCGCCGGCGCCAGGCAGTGCCAAGCACTCCAAGGCAGACTTGTCACACAGCGTGATCACATAGTCGAAAGGCTCGCCAGCGACCTGCTCGATGGACTTGCTATAAAGCCCGTCAGTGGAAACACCAAGATGCTCCAGCGCATCGCGTGCTCGGATGTCGACTTCCGTGGGGGCAGAACCTGCACTGTAGACCTCGAAGTTTTCCGAGTCGGTGTGGCGTAGCAGGGCTTCAGCCATCTGCGAGCGTGCTGAATTCGCAACGCAGAGGAACAGGACGCGCTTTTTTTGGCTCATGTTGATCTCTATCAAAGATGCACACGGCCAAATATATTATTTTTCGAATATGCAGTAAAGTGAATATGCGCCACGTCGGCGCGCCAAGTGTTTGAGGATAGGCAGCAAAGATGACAAATGCGTGTGAAGTCGCAATGAAGCAGGCCTCTGGGGCCCCGCTGGGGGTGTTTGAGCGCTACCTGACCCTGTGGGTGTTCCTGTGCATTGTGGCGGGCACTGTGCTGGGCCTGGTTGCGCCCCAAGCAGCTCAGGCCGTTGGCGCCCTGGAAGTAGCGAAGGTGAATATCCCAGTGGGGCTGCTTATCTGGGTGATGATCATTCCGATGCTGATGAAGATCGACTTCGCGGCGCTGCATGAGGTGCGCCAGCAAAAAGCCGGTATGGGCGTCACCCTGTTCGTCAACTGGGCGATCAAGCCGTTTTCCATGGCGCTGATTGGCTGGCTGTTCATCAAGGTGCTGTTTGCGGACTGGCTGCCTGCCGAGGAGCTGGATAGCTACATGGCGGGGCTGATCCTGTTGGGTGCAGCGCCCTGCACGGCGATGGTGTTTGTCTGGAGCAACCTGTGTAACGGCAATGCCAACTTCACCATTACTCAGGTAGCCGTCAACGACCTGGTGATGGTGTTCGCCTTCGCCCCCATTGTGGCGTTGCTGCTAGGCGTGTCCTCGATCCCGGTGCCATGGGGCACCCTGCTGCTCTCGGTGGTGATGTATATCGTCATCCCGCTGGCTATTGCCCAGTTTCTGCGAGCCCGTTTGATGAAGCGTGGCGAAGCCCACTTTCAGAAGGCCCTGGCAAAGATCTCGCCGTTCTCCATTCTGGCTCTGCTGGCGACCCTGGTGCTGTTGTTCTCCTTCCAGGGTGAGTCGATTGTCGAGCAGCCGCTGGTCATCGGCATCATTGCGATCCCCCTGCTGGTGCAGACACTGTTTATCGCAGCGCTGGGTTACTGGCTCTGCCATACCTTGAAAGTGCGCCACGACGTGGCAGGCCCGGCCACCATGATCGGAGCCTCGAACTTCTTCGAGCTGGCTGTAGCCGTGGCGATTGTCTTGTACGGTTTCAACTCGGGAGCCGCACTCGCAACCGTGGTCGGGGTGCTGATAGAGGTGCCTGTGATGCTCTGGTTGGTACGCATGGTCAACAGCACTCGCAACTGGTACGAGAGCAGCCTCAACAATCGCTAAGGGGGTCAGCATGCGCTTTGTCGACAACGCACCACGCTTCCTGTTTTTCACCGGTAAGGGCGGGGTTGGCAAGACGTCCATTGCCTGCGCAACAGCCCTGGAGTTGACCCGTCAGGGCAAGCGAGTGCTGCTGGTGAGCACCGATCCAGCCTCCAATGTGGGCCAGGTATTCGGTCTGGAAATCGGCAATCACATTACTGCCGTGCCCGCAGTTGAAAATCTGGCGGCCTTGGAGATTGACCCACAGGGCGCTGCCCAGGCTTATCGAGATCGAATTGTCGGCCCGGCGAGAGGCGTCATGCCAGCTGATGTGGTCAAGGGCATGGAGGAGCAGTTGTCGGGTGCCTGCACCACCGAGATTGCCGCCTTCGACGAATTCACCTCGCTGCTGGTCAACGAAGAACTGAAGACTCGCTTTGATCACATCATTTTCGATACGGCGCCGACTGGTCACACGATTCGGTTGCTGCAGCTACCCGGTGCCTGGAGTGGGTTCCTGGAGGCGGGGCAAGGCGATGCATCCTGTCTTGGCCCCCTGGCCGGCTTAGATAAACAACGAGACCAGTATCGCGAGGCGGTAGAGGCACTCTCTGATCCTGCCAAAACTCGCCTGGTTCTGGTTGCCAGGGCGCAGGCTGCCACCCTGCGCGAGGCCGCCCGCACCCGCGAGGAATTGGCGGCCATCGGGTTGCAAGAGCAGTACCTGGCGATCAACGGCGTGCTGCCGGAGAGTGAGGCACATAGGGATGCTTTGGCTGCTGCCGTCTATAAGCGCGAACAGGCCGCAGTCGCTGCTATGCCGACAGCGCTGAGAGCATTGCCACTCGATCTGTTGCCGTTAAAAGCATTCAACCTGGTGGGATTGGATGCCCTACGACAATTTTTGGTTGAGGGCTCTGCTGAGGACGCGCAGGCACCGGCCAGTTCGCCAATTGATTTGAACGCTCCACGACTCAACTCCCTGATCGACGATATCGCCGCCAATGGTCATGGCTTGATCATGGTGATGGGCAAAGGTGGTGTCGGGAAAACGACTCTGGCGGCAGCGGTTGCTGTCGAATTGGCTCGCCGTGGGTTGCCTGTACACCTGACAACCTCTGATCCAGCTGCGCACCTTGCCGAGACACTGGATGGAACGCTTGAGCACCTGACACTGAGCCGCATTGACCCGCATGCGGAGACACAACGCTATCGTGATCACGTCATGGAAACCAAGGGAGCGGGTCTGGATGAGCAGGCTCGGGCGTTGCTAGCCGAGGATCTGCGTTCACCCTGCACCGAGGAGATCGCGGTATTCCAGGCTTTTTCACGAATCATCCGTGAAGCCGGCAAAAAGTTCGTGGTGATGGACACCGCCCCGACCGGCCACACCTTGCTGCTACTGGATGCTACCGGGGCTTATCACCGCGACATTGCTCGGCAGATGTCGGGCAGCAAAATGCGCTTTTCCACGCCAATGATGCAGCTCCAAGATCCTAAACAAACCAAGGTGCTGCTGGTGACCCTTGCTGAAACCACTCCCGTGCTGGAGGCTGCTGGCCTGCAAGCTGATCTGCGTCGCGCCGGCATTGAGCCTTGGGCATGGGTGGTCAACAACAGCGTAGCAGCCGCAAAGACTGAATCTCCGCTTCTACATAAGCGAGCGGTCAATGAGCTGAGGGAAATTGAGCATGTTGCGACTGAGCACTCGCAACGCTATGCAGTCATTCCGCTAACGGCGGAGGAGCCGCTAGGGGTTGAGCGATTACTCGCTCTCAGCAAGTAATGTGCACCAATGAAAAGGCCCGCATTCGCGGGCCTTTCTGCTTGATAGCACTTACTTCTTGATGACCTCAAGGTAGTCCTTGAGGGTCTTCTCATCAGCTGCTTTGACTGTCATCCCATTCGGGCCAGAGCCGATATCGGTGAACTGCTTGGCCGGCTCACCAGAGGCTTTGAAATCTTTCAGCTCCTGGGAGTCCTCACGGAAAACCCAGAGGCGACCATCCTCAACCTCGGTAACAAAACCAGGCTTATCGAATTCGCTGGCCATAACGGAGCCGGTGAACAGAGAAGAGAGGAGCAGAGCTGAGAGGGTGAGGTTCTTCATGGCTTTACCTGTGGACTGGTTGGAGCCACAAATCTACTGGGGCAACAATTTCAGAATGGTTACAACATGCGTAAATTCGAATGTACGTATGTAACCATTCGTTTCAGGTCTGAAAGAGCCTTGCCTAGCTCTGAAGGAGTCAAGGTAATGGCTGCTTTTGGCCGTTAGCAGGCATAAGCCTCCTGCCAAAAACAAACAACACATCAAAACTAACGGTAAGAACAGCAACGCCGTCATGAGTTACTGCCTACCGCAGCAGCCATGCGTTGAGCACATGAAAACCCAGCGCATGACCACCACCCAAAACCCCCGTCACCAGATAGAACGGCCAGCCATCCAGCAGAAACCGCGCCGTATGCCCACTGAACAACGGCTGCCCCTCCAACGCGCGCCCTGCCGCCAGGGCATCCGGGGCGTTGCGGAGCAGTACGACGGCCAGCCCAAGCCCGGCGCCCCAGCAGAACCCCTCCCACGCCGCGCGGCGTAGCCGGCCCCGGCCAGCCAGGATGGCGCGGGCCTGGCGGGTGCCCAGTGCCCACACGGCGACGGAAACGGGCAGCAGCCAGCAGGCGGAGAACAGCAGCGCGGCCTGTGCGTCAGGGGCGGCAGCGAGGGCGATGGCGCTCCAGCCGAACAGGAACAGGGCCGCATCCACGGCCCCGACGATCCAGGGGTTCATACTTTGGCTGCTTCACCGGGCGGGGCGACGTCGTCGCCGTTCGGGCCGCCAGTGTGCCCGGCGCGGGGCGTCCTACAGACCTTGCCGGCCGGGGCGCTCGCGGTGCGCCGGGGGCTA
Source organism: Pseudomonas sp. 1D4 (assembly GCF_001728925.1). Lineage (NCBI taxonomy): Bacteria > Pseudomonadati > Pseudomonadota > Gammaproteobacteria > Pseudomonadales > Pseudomonadaceae > Pseudomonas > Pseudomonas sp. 1D4. The sequence goes on along the minus strand of NZ_LXJQ01000058.1, from coordinate 17,770 downwards.
GGGGGTGAGCAGGGCCAGGGCGGAGTCTTCGCGGATCTTGCGTTCGTCGCCGATGCGGCGGGTGTAGCCGATGCGGTCGAAGTGCTCCAGCAACTGGATGCTGCGCTTGCGGCCGAGGCCGATGCGATCGCGCCAGTGGGCGGCCTTGATGGTGCCGTGGGCGGCCTGCAACTGGCGGGCGTGCTGGGCGAGTTCGCGCAGGGTGGCGTCGGGGTAGAAGAGGTCTTTCACCACCTGGTGCAGATGCCCGAGGCGGGCGAGCTTGCGTTGCAGCAGGCGCATGGCGCTTTCGTCCACGTTCAGTTCGCGGGCCAGGTCGCGGACCCAGGGCGGGTCGTAGCGGCCGGCCTCCAGCAGCGGCCAGATGCGCTGGCGCAGGGCTTCGTCGGCGTCGTTGAGCTGTACGCGGTGGCCGGGCAGGTGCAGCCAGGGGCCGCTTGCCTGGACGGCCTCGCGCACCATGAGCTGTTCCAGCAGGGCGATGAAGACCGGGCGCTCCAGTTCCGACAGGGCATAGCGGCGCAGGCGGTCGCGGTCGGGGCCGAGTTCGTCGGGCTGCTCGGCGTGGAAGCGCGCGAGGCCGTCCAGCAGGCGGTTTTCCAGGGCCTGCCAGCGGGCGCGGGTGAACAGCCGGGGGCCGAGGCGGGTGTCGATCTGCAGGGTGCCGGGCGGCAACTGCCAGCCGCTGCGGGGGCGGTTGAATTGGCGTTCGAGCAATTGCGGATAGAGGCCGTTGTCGGCGGCGTCGAGCAGGGCCGGCAGTGCCTGTTCCAGGCTTGCGCTGCGCAGGGCCTGGAGCTGGGCGAGGCGTTCGGTGCTGCGGCGGTTGCGCGCCGGGGCGAAGGGGTCGAGGACGCTGCCGCCGCCGAGGGTGCGCTGGGCGGACTGGTCGCGCAGCACCAGCCGGTCGCCGTGCACGGCGTGGGCGGGAGCATTGAGCAGCACCTGGGCGAAGGCCTGCTGGCCGGGGGCGAGGCTGTTGCCTTGCAGCAGGGCGACGCGGCCGGTGACGTCCTGGGCGCCGAGGTGGACGTGCACGGGCGTCCAGTGGGCCAGCGGATGGGGCTCGCCGGGCAGCAGGTGCAGGTCGATGTCGAGGCGGGTGGTGGGCGCGGCGAGGGCCGGCGCCAGCAGCCAGTCGCCCCGGTGCAGGTCGTCGACGGCGAGGCGCTCGCCGGCAAGGTTGATGGCGACCCGCTGGCCGGCGCGGGCGCTCTCCACCTGCTGGTTGCGGCTGTGCAGGCCGCGCACCCGCAGCAGGCGCCCGGAGGGGCTGAGCACCAGCTCGTCGCCAATGCGCACCTGCCCGGCGAAGGCGGTGCCGGTGGCGACCACGCCGGCGCCGGCGACGCTGAAGGCACGGTCGATGGGCAGGCGGAAGAAGCCGTCGTCGCGGCGGGTGGCGGCCAGCAGGGACTCGCCCAGCAGGGCCTGGCGCAGGGCGTCGATGCCCTGGCCGCCGAGGCTGTCCACCGGGAACACCGGGGCGCCGGCAAAGGGGCCGGGGGCCAGCAGGGCGGCGATTTCGGCGCGGACCTGGGCGATGCGCGCGGGCTCGACGCGGTCGATCTTGGTGAGGGCCACCAGGGCGCGGCGGATGCCGAGCAGTTCGACGATGGCGAGGTGCTCGCGGGTTTGCGGCATGACGCCGTCGTCGGCGGCCACCACCAGCAGCAACAGGTCGATGCCGCAGGCGCCGGCGAGCATGTTGTGGACGAAGCGTTCGTGGCCGGGCACGTCGATGAAGGCGGTGCTCTGGCCGTCGCCGAGGTCGGCGTGGAGGTAGCCGAGGTCGATGGTGATGCCGCGCTCGCGCTCGGCGGGCCGGCGGTCGCCCTGCTGGCCGGTGAGGGCGGTGAGCAGAGCGGTCTTGCCGTGGTCGATGTGGCCGGCGGTTCCGACGATCACGGCAGGGCTCCGTCGAGGTGGGGCAGTTGGGCGAGGAAGGCGGGCTCGTCGTCGAGCTGGCGCAGGTCGAGCCAGAGGGCGTCGTCGTCGAGGCGGCCGATCACCGGGATGGGCAGGGTGCGCAGGCTTTCCTCCAGTTGCCGCAGGGCGCGGCCGCGCAGGCGCTTGGGCTGCTGCGGGCGCAGGCAGAGGGCGGCGCTGGGCAGGCGGGCGACGGGCTGGGCGCCGCTGCCGATCATGCCCAGGGCGGGCTCGACGCTGACCTGCCAGGTGGCGCCGAGCTGGGTGGCCAGGGGCGCGGCGAGGCGCTGGGCCTGGGCGAGGATGTCGGGCTGCGGGCGGCTGAGCAGGCGCAGGGTGGTGAGGCGTTCGGCGAGGCGCTCGGGGTCGCGGTAGAGGGCGAGCACGGCTTCCAGCGCGGCGAGGGTGAGCTTGTCCACCCGCAGGGCGCGCTTGAGGGGGTTCTTCTTGATGCGGCCGATGAGTTCCTTGCTGCCGAGGATGAGCCCGGCCTGGGGGCCGCCGAGGAGCTTGTCACCGCTGAAGGTGACGATGTCGGCGCCGTCGCGCAGGGCTTCCTGCACGGTGGGTTCCTTGGGCAGGCCCCAGCGGGTGAGGTCCACCAGGGTGCCGCTGCCGAGGTCTTCCAGCAGGGGCAGGCCATGGGCGTGGGCGATGCGCGCGAGGTCGGGGGTGGCGACGCTGGCGGTGAAGCCCTGGACGCTGTAGTTGCTGGTGTGCACGCGCATGAGCAGGCCGGTGCGGGGGTTGATCACGGCCTCGTAGTCCTTGGCGTGGGTGCGGTTGGTGGTGCCCACCTCGACGAGCTTCACGCCGGCGCGGGCCATGATGTCGGGGATGCGGAAGGCGCCGCCGATCTCGATCAGCTCGCCACGGCTGATGACCCCTTCCTTGCGTGCGCCGAGGCTGTTGAGGGCGAGCAGCACGGCTGCGGCGTTGTTGTTGACCACGGTGACGGCTTCGGCGCCGGTCAGCTCGCGGATGAGGCCGGTGATGAGGTCGTCGCGGTCGCCACGCTTGCCGCTGGCGAGGTCGAATTCGAGGTTGAGCGGGTAGCGCGCGGCGAGGGTGATGGCCTCGATGGCCTCCTCGGGCAGCAGGGCGCGGCCGAGGTTGGTGTGCAGCACGGTGCCGGTGAGGTTGAACACCCGGCGCACGCGGCTGGCGTGCCAGGCGGCGAGGCGTTCACCGGCGCGGCCGGCGAGCACGGCTTCGCTGAGTTCGATGGCGGCGAGCTGGCCCTGGCGGGCGGGCTCGCGCAGCTCGTCGAGCAGGTCGCGCAGGGTTTTCAACAGCGGCTCGCGGCCGTAGCGCTGCTGCAGCGGCGTGCAGGCGGGGCTGCGCAGCAGGCGGTCGACGGAGGGAAGGCGGGGGGCTGACATTGGGGATTCCTTGAGCGGCGTCCGGGTTAGCGCGTGCGGGTTCGGTGACGAGGCTGGTGAGGGATTGCGCTGGGGCAATGCCTGTTACGAGCGCGTCCCGCCATCGTCATCGCGCGACCTCCCGTGGCCGGCCGAGTCCATTGGGGTTGGTTGCTGAGTCTAGGTGCTCACTCGCTCCCAGGCGCGAGCAACAGGTTCGGTGCACGTCGCAGATACCCCTCCTCCGCCAGGCGCAGGTCGAGGTCGAGGCTGGCGAGGTCGTCGGCCTGGGCGTCGGCGTGGCTGTCGTGCTCCAGGTAGCAGTGCTTGAGGTAGCCCTGGCAGTTGGGGCAGGTCTCGGCGCGCAGGGGCGCCTTGTCGGCCGGGCGGTCGTCGCGTTCGACGCTGAGGTAGGCCAGGCGCTTGCTCTCCTGGCAGTGGCTGCACTTGACCCGCACGTAGTGCCATTCGCAACTGCACAGGGAGCAACTGAGGTAGCGCAGGCCGTTGTGCTGGCCGAGGTGGCGGACCATGCCGGCCACGGGCGGGGAGCCGCAGGCGGGGCAGACCACCTTGGCTTCACCGTCCTGCACGCTGCCGGCGGGCAGTGCCAGCAGCCAGTGGCTGAAGGCGACCTGCAGGGCGCCCCCGAGGAAGGGGACGACGGCGGGCGGCAGCAGGTCGAACTGGCCGCTGAGCAGGCTGATGCCCCAGGCCTTGCGCTGGCCGGCGTCGGCCTGGCGCAGTTGCTGGAGGGCGGCGGCGACGGCGGGGTTGCCGGGGGCCGGCAGTTGGTCCAGCAGGGCATCGACGGCGGCCAGCCAGCCGTCGGCGCGCACCAGGGTTTCGAAGGGCAGCGGCGGCATGCGGTGCTCGCGGCTGCGGGCGACGGCTTCCGGGGCGGGGCCGGGCAGCGCGGGCGGGTTGTCGAGCACGCGCTGCTGGGCCTCGCAGAGATCGGCGATCAGCAGCAGGTAGGCGGCCAGCGGGTGGCCGTCGGCGAGCTGGCGCAGGCGTTCGGCGCGGGTGGCGAAGAGGTCGCGCTGCGGCAGGTGGAGGAAGGGCGGGATGTTCGCCGCGGCGGCGATCTGTTCCGGTTCGAGCAATTGGCCTGACACGCAGGACTCCTTGTGAAGGTGCTGGAGGGGGCGAGGTCAGTGCTTGCCGTCGCCCTTCTCGATGGATTTGAACCAGGCGCCATGGTGCTTGCGCGCCCAGGCCCGGCTGACCCAGCCGTTGAGCATGGCGCCGATGGAGCCTTTGACCCAGATGCCGGCGTAGATGTGCACGAGGATGCTGAGGATCAGCACCCAGGCGGCGAAGGCGTGCAGCAGCGCGGCGAGGCGGATCAGGTCGATGCCGAAGAAGTGGCTGAAGTACTGGCGCCAGATGACGATGCCGGTGAGCAGCAGGGTGATCATGGAGGCCAGCAGGACCCAGAAGAGGATTTTCTGCCCGGCGTTGTAGCGGCCGACTTCGGGGAGGCGGTCCTCAAGGTTGTTGATGACGTCCTTCACCTGTCGCAGCCATTGGCCGTCGCCCTTCTCCCAGCGGTTGTGGTGGGCGAAGCGCAGGGCCAGGACGGCGAAGAACAGGCACATCGCCACGCCCAGGAAGGGGTGCAGGATGCGCGTCCAGGGGCCGCCGCCGAACAGGTGGGTGAGCCAGAACAGCGAGGGGTGGAACAGGGCCAGGCCGGACAGCCCGGCAAGGAAGAACAGGATGGCCACCGCCCAGTGGTTGCTGCGCTCGGAGGCGGTGTAGCGCTGGATGTCTTTGTTCATGTCGTACTCCGTAACCCGGGGGCGCGTCCCTGCGCCCCTGACCGGCCCTCGCCCGCTGGGCGAGGGGGTTGTCTGTCAACGCGGCGCCCTGGGGTCGAACTCGTGGACCGAGGGGTCGACCTTGTGCACCGCCGGCTCGCTGGGGGGCGTTTCGTCCTCTTCCACGCGGTTGGGGCCGACCCGCACGTAGTGGAAGAAGCCGAGCAGCGCCACCGCGCCCATGGCCAGCAGGCCGAGGGGCTTGGTGATGCCCTTCCACAACCCGACCAGCGGGCTGATGGCAGGCGCCTCGGGCAGGCCGGCGTAGAGCGCGGGCTGGTCGGCATGGTGCAGCACGTACATGACGTGGGTGCCGCCGACGCCCTGCGGGTCGTACAGCCCGGCGTTGTCGTAGCCGCGCGACTTGAGGTCGACGATGCGCTCGGCGGCGTGCTCCTTCATGGCGTCCTTGGTGCCGAAGACGATGGCCCCGGTGGGGCAGGTCTTCACGCAGGCCGGTTCCAGCCCGACGGACACGCGGTCGGAACACAGGGTGCACTTGTACGCCTTGTGGTCCTTCTGCGAGATGCGCGGGATGTTGAAGGGGCAGCCGGTGATGCAGTAGCCGCAGCCGATGCACTTGTCCTGGTTGAAGTCGACGATGCCGTTGGCGTACTGGATGATCGCGCCGGGGCTCGGGCAGGCCGCGAGGCAGCCGGGTTCGGCGCAGTGCATGCAGCCGTCCTTGCGGATCAGCCACTCCAGTTTGTTCGCCTCCGGCTCGTGCTCGGTGAAGCGCATGACCGTCCAGGAGTCGGCCGTCAGGTCCATGGGGTTGTCGTACACCCCGTGGTTGTGGCCGACCTCGTCGCGCAGGTCGTTCCATTCGGAACAGGCGACCTGGCAGGCCTTGCAGCCGATGCACTTGGACACGTCGATCAGCTTGGCCACCTCGCCCAGTTGCCGCACGGACGGGCTGGGCGTGGTGGTGGCGGAGCGGGCAATGATGTCTTGTGAGGCCATGGCGCTGCTCCTATGCCTTTTCCAGCTTGACCAGGAACGACTTGAACTCCGGCGTCTGGGTGTTTCCATCCCCGACGAAGGGCGTCAGCGTGTTGGTCAGGTAGCCGTTGCGCGCCACGCCGGAGAAGCCCCAGTGCAGCGGGATGCCGATCTGGTGGACGGTCTTGCCGTCCACGTCGAGCGGGCGGATGCGCTTGGTGACCACGGCCACGGCCTTGATGTAGCCCCGCTGGGACGACACCTTGACCCGCTCGCCGGCGACGATGCCCAGCTCCCGCGCCAGCGCTTCGCCGATCTCGACGAACTGCTCGGGCTGGGCGATGGCGTTCAGCCGGCAATGCTTGGTCCAGAAGTGGAAGTGCTCGGTGAGGCGGTAGGTGGTCGCCGCATAGGGGAACTCGTCGGCAGTGCCGAGCATCTCGCGGTCCCCCGGGAACAGGCGGGCGGCGGGGTTGCTGGTGACCTTGCGGTTCTCCGGGTGCAACGGGTTGCGGCCGATGGGCGTCTCGAACGGCTCGTAGTGCTCGGGGAAGGGCCCTTCGTTCATCTTGTCGAGGGCGAAGAATCGCGCGACGCCCTCGGGGTTCATGATGAACGGGTTCATGCCCTGCTCCGGCGGCACGTCGGCCTTGTAGTCGGGCACGTCGGTGCCGCTCCAGGCCTTGCCGTTCCACCACACCAGGCGCTTCTTCTTCGGGTCCCAGGGGTGCCCGTAGGGGTCGGCCGAGGCGCGGTTGTAGAGGATGCGCCGGTTGGCCGGCCAGGCCCAGGCCCAGCCGAGGGTCTGGCCCATGGCGTAGGGGTCGGCGTTGTCGCGGCGGGCCATCTGGTTGCCGGCGGCGGTCCAGCAGCCGGCGAAGATCCAGCAGCCGCTGGCGGTGCTGCCGTCGTCCCGCAGCAGGGCGAAGCCGGGCAGTTGCTCGCCGGCCTTGAGCAGCGGGGCGCCCGTGGCCGGGTCGTTGAGGTCGGCCAGGGCCTTGCCGTTGAACTCGCGGGCGATCTCGTCCGGGCCCGGCTCGTCGGGGCGCAGGTAGTTCCAGTCCAGCCCCAGGATGGGGTCGGGGAAGGCACCGCCGTCGCGGGTATACGCCGCGCGCAGGCGGTGGAACAGCGCGCCCATGATGGCGATGTCGGTGCGGCATTGGCCCGGCGGCTCGGCGCCCTTCCAGTGCCACTGCAGCCAGCGCCCGCTGTTGACCAGGGAGCCGTCCTCTTCGGCGAAGCAGGTGGTGGGCAGGCGGAACACGGTGGTCTGGATGCTGGCGGTGTCGACGTCGTTGTACTCGCCGGCATTGCGCCAGAACTCGGACGTCTCGGTGGCCAGCGGGTCCATCACCACCAGGTACTTCAGCTTGGCCAGGCTGGCCACCACCTTGCCCTTGTTGGGGAAGGAGGCGATGGGGTTGAAGCCCTGGCAGAAGTAGCCGTTGACCTTGCCCTGGTGCATCAGGTCGAAGTAGCGCAGCACGTCGTAGGTCGGCACATCGAGCTTGGGCAGCCAGTCGTAGCACCAGTTGTTCTCGGCGGTGGCGGACTTGCCGAACCAGGCCTTCATCAGGCTGACGTGGAACTTGCCGTAGTTCTGCCAGTAGGACAGTTGCCCCGGCCGCGCGGGCTTGGCAGCCCGCTTGGCGATGTAGGCGGCGTAGTCCTGCTCGGCGTCGGCGGGCAGGCTCAGGTAGCCCGGCAGGGAGTTGGAGAGCAGCCCCAGGTCGGTCAGGCCCTGGATGTTGGAGTGACCGCGCAGGGCGTTCATCCCGCCACCGGGCATGCCGATGTTGCCCAGCAGCAGCTGCACCATGGCGCCGGTTCGGATGATCTGCGAGCCCACCGAGTGCTGCGTCCAGCCGAGGGCATAGAGGATGGTCATGACCTTGCCGGGTGCGGAGGTCTCGGCGATCTGGCTCCAGACCTTCTGCAACTGCTCGGGCGGGGTGCCGCAGGTGCGGCTGACCACCTCGGGCGTGTAGCGGCTGTAGTGCTTCTTCATCAACTGGAACACGCAGCGCGGGTCTTCCAGCGTCGGGTCGACGCGGGCGTAGCCGTCCTCGCCCTTGGCGTAGCTCCAGGCGGACTTGTCCGGGTAGGCGCGCTTGGCCTCGTCGTAGCCGTTGAACAGGCCGTCTTCGAAGCTGAAGCCTTCGTTCACGATGAACGACGCATCGGTGTAGTGCCGGACGTACTCGTGCTGGATCTGGTTGGTGGTGATCAGGTAGTTGATCAGCCCCCCCAGGAACGCGATGTCGGTCCCGGTACGGATGGGTGCGTAGTAGTCGGCCACGGAAGCCGAGCGCGTAAAACGCGGGTCGACCACGATCAGCCGGGCCTTGTTGTGGGCCTTCGCTTCGGTCACCCATTTGAAGCCACAGGGGTGGGCTTCGGCAGCGTTGCCGCCCATGATCAGCACCAGATCGGCATTCTTGATGTCGGTCCAGTGGTTGGTCATGGCGCCACGGCCAAACGTCGGGGCAAGACCTGCCACCGTCGGGCCATGTCAGACACGTGCTTGGTTATCGAACCCCAGCATGCCCAGTGAACGCACCACCTTGTGGGTGATGTAGCCGGCTTCGTTGCTTGACGCCGACGCGGCGAGGAACCCGGTGGTGAGCCAGCGGTTGACCGTCTGCCCGGCGTCGTTCCTGGCCACGAAGTTGGCGTCGCGGTCCGCTTTCATCAGTTGGGCGATGCGGTCGAGCGCTTCGTCCCATTCGATGCGCTTCCACTCGCTGGAACCGGCTTCGCGGACCTCGGGGTACTTCAGGCGGTTGGGGCTGTGGATGAAATCCAGCAGGCCGGCGCCTTTCGGGCAGAGGGTGCCGCGGTTGACCGGGTGATCCGAATCACCCTCGATGTGGATGATGTTCTGCGCCACGTTCTTCGACGCATCGCCCTGGCTGTACATGATCAGGCCGCAGCCGACCGAGCAGTAGGGGCAGGTGTTGCGGGTTTCGACGGTTCGCGCCAGTTTGAAATGGCGCACCTGGTCGGCGAAGGCGACCGGGGGTGCCATCCCCAGCGCCGCCAGGCTCGATCCTCCAAGGCCTACACCGCAGACCTTGAAGAACTGTCGACGGTTCATGTCCATCGTGGGTTCTCCTGCATCAGGCAAGGGAGTCGCTCTTTGGCGACTCTTCAGCCTTGGAAGCTTAGTCAAGCGAACCGCACCGCGCATGGACCCAGAGCAATGGTTTGACCGAAATGCCCGAGCGGCACGTCAACCGGGCCGTTATCCCGCCGGGCGCAACTTCCTATGGTGAAGGCCCTTCTCACCGCCCCGGTCCGCCATGAACACAGCCTATCCCCACCTGCTTTCGCCCCTGCACGTCGGCCCGCTGCACCTGCGCAACCGCGTGGTGATGGGCTCCATGCACACCGGCCTGGAAGACCGCCTGCGGGACTTCGACAAGCTGGCGGCCTACTACCGGGAGCGGGCGCGGGGCGGCGTCGGGCTGATCATCACCGGCGGCTTCGCGCCCAACCGGGAGGGCTGGCTGCTGCCCTTCGGCAGCAGCCTGACCCGCGGCCTGGAAGTGCCGGCCCACCGCCGCCTGACCCAGGCGGTGCACACCGAGGGCGCGCACATCCTGCTGCAGATCCTGCATGCCGGGCGCTACGGCTATCACCCGCTGGTGGTGTCGGCCTCGCCACTGAAGTCCCCCATCAGTTGGTTCGCCCCGCGCGAGCTGAGCGAGCGGGGCATCGAGCGCACCCTGCGGGCCTTCGTGCGCTGCGCGCGGCTGGCCAAGGCGGCGGCCTACGACGGGGTGGAGATCATGGGCAGCGAGGGCTACCTGCTGAACCAGTTCCTCTGCCCGCGCACCAACCAGCGCCGCGACCGCTGGGGCGGCTCGCTGGAGAACCGTATGCGCCTGGCGGTGGAGATCGTCCGGCGCATCCGCCGCATGGCCGGGGACGGCTTCGCCATCGGCTTCCGCCTGTCGCTGCTGGACCTGGTGGAGGGCGGCAACACCGCCGAGGAGGTGCAGCAGATCGCCCTGGCGCTGCAGGCGGCCGGCATCGACCTGCTCAACACCGGCATCGGCTGGCACGAGTCGCGAGTGCCCACCATTGTCACCTCGGTGCCGCGCGGGGCCTTTGCCGAGGTCAGCGCACGGCTGCGGCGCGTGTTGCGGGTGCCGGTGGTGGCCAGCAACCGCATCAACACCCCGGAGCTGGCCGAGGCGCTGATCGCCAACGGCCAGGCGGACCTGGTGTCCATGGCCCGGCCGCTGCTGGCCGACCCGCAGTTCGTCGCCAAGGCGGCGGCGGGCCGGCCCGAGGCGATCAACACCTGCATCGCCTGCAACCAGGCCTGCCTGGACCACGCCTTCGCCAACCGCCGCGCCAGTTGCCTGGTCAATCCACGGGCCGGCTTCGAGACCGAGCTGCGCTACCGCCGCACCCGCCAGCCCAAGCGCATCGCCGTGGTCGGCGCCGGGCCGGCGGGGCTTTCCGCCGCCTGCGTGGCCGCCGAGCGCGGGCACCGGGTGACGCTGTTCGAGGCGGCGGGCGAGATCGGCGGGCAGTTCAACCTGGCCCGGCGCATCCCCGGCAAGGCGGAGTTCGACGAGACGCTGCGCTACTTCCGCACCCGTCTGGCAGAGCTGGGGGTGGAGCTGGTGCTCAACCGCCGCATCGGCCCCGGCGAGCTGAGCGGCCATTACGACGAGGTGGTGGTGGCCACCGGGGTGCGCCCCCGCGCGCTGGCGCTGCCGGGCGGCGAACACCCCAGGGTGCTCAGCTACGCCGAGGTGCTGTTGGGCGCGCCGGTGGGCGAACGGGTGGCGCTGGTGGGGGCCGGTGGCATCGGCTTCGATCTGGCGGCCTTCCTGCTGCAGCCGCACACGCCGGACCCGGCACGCTGGCGCGCCGAGTGGGGCATCGACCTGCAAGGCACCACGCCCGGCGGGCTGGTTCCGCCGCTCGCCCTGCAGCCGCAGCGGGAGCTGTGGCTGCTGCAACGCAAGCCGGCACCCCTCGGCCGGGGGCTGGGCAAGACCAGCGGCTGGGTCCACCGCGCCCACCTGCAACGCCTGGGCGCGCGGATGCTGGGCGGGGTGGAATACCTGCGCGTGGACAACGACGGCCTGCACATCCGCCACGACGGACGCGAGCAGGTGCTGCCTGTGGATAACGTGGTGATCTGCGCCGGCCAGGAACCCGTGCGCGACCTGCACCCGGTGCAGGGCTCCGACCACCTGCGCCTGCACCTCATCGGCGGCGCCCGCCGCGCCGGCGAACTCGACGCCAAGCGCGCCATCCGCGAAGGCGCCGAATTGGCCGCGCGGTTGTGAGTCGGTGGGCTGAAGCGGAACGCCGTCCGGCCTACCCTACGGGTGATGCCTCACGCTGTTTGGCAGCACTCCCTGGGAACACTTCCAACATCGATGCGGTTCGCCAAGCTCACCGCATCCTACGGCCCGCTCCATCCGTAGGATGGGCTGAGCTGTGCGAAGCCCATCGTGACCGGCTCCGGGTGAGGGACTTCGAGATTCCTGAAGCCACTAGGCTTCACGCATCCCAGTCGGTGTCGTCCTGCAGGCGTTCGGCGAGGTGGTCGAGGAGCAGGCGCAGGGCGTGGGGCATCTGCCGGCGGCTGCCGTAGAGGGCGTAGATGCCGAGCACCTGGGGCTCATGGTCGGGCAGCAGTTGCACCAGGTCGCCGCTGCGCACCAGGGCGGCCACCGAGTAGCGCGGTTGCAGGCTGATGCCCTGCCCCGCCAGCGTGGCCTCCAGCAACACCATGGATTCGTTGGCGCTGAGCCGGCCGCTGACCGGCACGGCGCTGGGCTCGTCGTCACGGAAGAAGGTCCACAGGCTGCGACCGAAATAGGAGTAGGTGAGGCAGTCATGGCGCACCAGGTCCTCGGGGGTACGCGGCAGGCCGTGGCGGGCGACGTAGGCCGGGGTGGCGCAGACCATCGAGCGGCAGGTGCCGAGGCGCCGGGCGATGAGGTTGGGGTCGAGCTGGTTGGTGATGCGCAGGGCCAGGTCGATGCGTTCCTCGATCAGGTTGACCGCCTGGCTGTTCACCAGCAGGTCGATGCCCACCGCCGGATACTGCTGCTGGAAGCGGCCGATCTCGTGCACCAGCCAGGCCTGGGCGAAGGACTGGCTGCAGGTGACCCGCAGGCGGCCGCTGGGCGCCTCGCGGTGGTCACGCCCGAGGCTCTGCATGGATTCGGCCAGGGCGCAGACCTCCCGGCACTGCGGCAGCATCTGCTCGCCGGTGCCGGTCAGGCTCAGGCGCCGGGTGCTGCGGTGCAGCAGGCGTGCGCCGGCCCACTCCTCCAGCGCGGCGAGGTAGCGCGAGATCATCGCCCGCGACATGTCCAGGGCATCGGCAGCGGCGGTCTGGCTGCCCCGCTCCACCACTTCGACGAAGACGCGCATGGCAGTGATCCGATCCATGTCTATGCTCGCTATGTGCAATAAAGAAGCGCGGATTATGGCGTTTTTTGCCGTCTATCACGCAACTATCCTGCACGCCGTCACCCACTCACCGAGGTAGCCCACCATGGCCCCGTTCGCTCTCATCCGCCGCCTGCTGGCCGGCGCCCTGCTCAGCGCCGCCGCCGGCAGCGCCCTGGCCCAGCAACCCCTGGAACTGCAGGTCTACAACCCCGGCGAGAAAGCCGTGTTCCCGGTCAGCTCCTCCCTGCTGCTGGGCGAGAAGGACGCCCTGCTGGTGGACGCGCAGTTCTCCAGCCACCAGGCCGATGACCTGGTCAAGCGTATCCAGGCCAGCGGCCGCCGCCTGACCACCATCTTCATCAGCCACGGCGACCCGGACTTCTACTTCGGCCTGGACACCCTGGTGCGCGCCTTCCCGGACGCCAAGGTACTGGCCACCCCGCAGACCATCGCCCACATCCAGGCCACCAAGGACCTGAAGCTGGCCCACTGGGGCCCGATCCTCAAGGACGGCGCACCGCGCAACCTGGTGGTGCCGCAACCGCTGCAGGGCGACAGCCTGACCCTGGAAGGCGAACGCATCCGTGTGATCGGCCTGGAAGGTCCGGACCCGAGCCACACCAGCCTCTGGGTGCCGTCCCTGCGCACCGTGCTGGGTGGCGTGCTGGTCAGCGGCAACATGCATGTCTGGACCGCCGACTCGCAGACCGTCGAATCCCGCCGCAACTGGGTCGGCGCGCTGGACGCCCTGGAAGCGCTGCAACCGCAACGCGTGGTCCCCGGCCACTACCTGGGCGAACCGGCCAAGGGCCTGGGCGACCTGCAGTTCACCCGCGACTACCTCAAGGCTCTGGAGCAGGAACTGCCCCGCGCCAAGGACGCCCAGGCCCTGGTCGCCGCGATGAAGAAGCGCTACCCCGACCTGCACGGCGTGGAAGACCTGGAACTGAGCGCCAAGGTGCTCAAGGGCGAGATGCAGTGGCCCTGATCTGAGACAGCGACCGGGGGGCGGCGGCATAATCGCCGCCCTCTTCGTTTCAGGAGATTCCCCCATGCCCAATGCCTGGTGGCTGCTCGCCCTGCCCTTCGTCGCCGGTTCCTTCCTCCCGCTCCAGGCGGGCATCAATGGCCAGTTGGCCAGGCAGGTCTCCAGCGTCATGAGCGCGGCGCTGATCTCCTTACTGGTGGGCACGGTGGCGCTGTTCATCGTCGCCACCGCGCAACGCGAGCTGCCCAGCTTCACGGTGCTCAAGGGCCTCACCTGGTGGCACTGGAGCGGCGGCCTGCTGGGGGCCGTGTTCATCGCCACCGCCGCCTTCGCCGGGCCGCGTATCGGCGCGCTGCTGTTCATGACGCTGGTGCTCGCCGGGCAGTTGAGCATGGCCCTGGCGCTCGATCATTTTGGCTGGGCCGGCTACCGCGAGGCCCCCATCAGTGTCGGCAAGCTGGCCGGCCTGGGCCTGATCATCGCCGGTGTGTGGTTGATCCGCCGCGGCTGACCGGCCGTCAGACAAAGGTCGGACAAGACAGTGGCCAGTTGATGTCAATACGGAACCGGGTAAGCTCTGGCCACCAGCCGTATTTGTGATCACAGCGCATGACTGACACAGAGCTGCCCCACCAGCCGGAGACCTTCCCGCTCTGGCGCGAGATCCAGGACACCCGCACCCGCACCCGCCTTGGCGGCCTCTACTACCTGTTGGCCTGGATCATTGCCTGGGCCTTCAGCGCCGCCCCCGGCGAGCACCTGCTGCTGGGCCTGGGCGGCACCCTGCTGTTCGGCGCCCTGCTGGTGGCGCGCCTCCGCCACTGTCCGGGCACGGCCGCCACCCAGGCGCAGCTCAAGTGCTGGCTGGACACCCACTGGGGGCTGATCCTGCTCACCTGCCTGGCCTGGGGCCTGGCCCATGCCTACATGATCCTCGCGCCCGACTTCCGGGACGCCCGCATCATCGGCACCCTCAGCACCGTCGCCTTCGGCACCGCCATGGCTTTCAACTTCGCCATGCGCCGCACCTGGGCCATGCTCGCGCTGATGCTGCTGTACCTGCCGGGCCTGGCCGCGATGCTGCTGGCCCCCGAGCGGCTCACCGCCGAGCTGGTGACCCTGGCCTTCTACCTCAGCTACCTGCTGCTGGCCCTCAACCGCAGCCACCGCGAATACCAGGGCACCCTGAAACTGGAGATGGAGCTGCTGTTGCAGCGCCAGCGCCTGGATGCCCTCAGCCGCACCGATGGGCTGACCCTGCTGGGCAACCGCCACCAGTTCAACAACCTGTTCCCGGCCATGGTCGCCCACGCTGCCCGTGAGGGCTCGCCGCTGTCGCTGGTGCTGCTGGACATCGACTTCTTCAAGCGCATCAACGACGAGTACGGTCACACCGCCGGCGACCGCTGCCTGGAGCAGTTCGCCGAGCGCATGCGCCAGGTGTTCCGCCGTGACAGCGACGCCCTGCTGCGCCTGGGCGGCGAGGAGTTCGGCGTGCTGATGCCCGGCACCACGCGGGAGCAGGCCGTGCAACTGGGCGAGAGCTTCCGCGCCGCCCTGGCCCGCGAGGGCCTGACCTATGACGGGCACACCCTGCCGATGACCACCAGCCTCGGCGTCGGCTGCTTCGACCCGCAGCACGACGCCAGTGCCGAGGCCTTCTTCAAGCGCGTGGACGATGCCCTGTACCGCGCCAAGAGCCGCGGCCGCGACCGGGTGGAGACCGCCTAGGCCGCCACCCGCCGCCCGGCCTCAGAGGCGGAAGCGCCCCATCTGCCCGGCCAGGTCGTCGGCCAGCCGGCTGAGTGCCTGGCACTCCTCGCGGCAGCCGCGCACTTCGCCGGCGGTGGCACCGGCCAGGTCGGCGATGCCCTGCACGTTGCGGTTGATCTCTTCGGTGACCGAGGACTGCTCTTCGGTGGCTGCCGCCACCTGGTGGTTCATGTCGCTGATGGCCTCCACCTGATCGGTGATCGCCGACAGCGACTGGCCGGTGCGCTGGCTGGCCTCGACGCCGGTGCCGGTGGCCGATTGCCCGGCGCGCATGGAGCTGACGGCCGTTTCCGCGCCGCTCTTGAGGCGCTGGATCATCTGCTGGATTTCGTCGGTGGACGCCTGGGTGCGGCTGGCCAGGGTGCGCACCTCGTCGGCCACCACGGCGAAGCCGCGGCCCATTTCGCCGGCCCGCGCCGCTTCGATGGCGGCGTTCAGTGCCAGCAGGTTGGTCTGCTCGGAAATGCCCCGGATCACCGCCAGCACCTGGTCGATGGACGCCACCTGCTCGGCCAGCTCGGTGACCGCCATGGCCGCCTCGCCGATCTCCCCGGACATGCGCTCGATGTGGCGGATGGAGTCCCCCACCACCTGGCGCGCCTGCACCGCTTCGCCCCGCGCCTTCTGCGAGCTGAGCGCGGCGCTGCCGGCGTTGCGGGCGATCTCCTGCACGGTCAGGCCCATCTCGTGGACCGCCGTGGCCACCATGTCGGTCATCTCCTGCTGGCGGCCGGCACGCTGGGCGGTGTTCTCCACCACCCTGGTCACCTGGCCCACCGCATCGCGCAGGCTGTGGCTGGTGCCGAGCACGTCGGCGATCAGCCCGCGCTGGCTCTCCAGGAAGCGGTTGAAGCCCCGTGCCAGGTCGCCCAGTTCGTCGGCGCGGCTGTCGTCCAGGCGCCGGGTCAGGTCGCCACCGCCACCGCCGATCTCCACCAGCGCCGCCGTCACCTGGCGGATCGGCCGCACCAGCCCACGGGCCAGCAGCACCACCAGCAACAGCGAGAGCAGCGCCACGCCGATGCCCACCAGGCAGGTGGTGATCAGCGCCTGGCGCGCCTCGGCGTAGATCTCGCCCTCGGGCACCTCGCTCACCAGCACCCAGTCCACCGACTGCAGCGGCTGGGCCAGCGCCAGGAAGGGCTGGCCGTCACGCTCGAAGCGCACCGCCTGGCCCTGGCCGCCCAGCAGCGCGCGGGCGGCGTCGGCGCTGGTCAGGTCGGCCAGGGTGCGGCTGTCGTTGTAGTCCGACTGCGGGTGGATCTTCACCTTGCCGTCGGCGCTGGCCAGGTACACCCGGCCGCTCTCGCCGAAGCGGAAGTCGCGGATCATCGCCGACATCGCCCCCAGCCCGTAGCCCAGGCCCGCCACCCCCAGGGTGCGACCACCGGCACTGACCCGCTGGTTGATGAACAGCGTCGGCAGGCGGGTGTTCTTGTCCACGTCGATGTCCAGCGAGCGCGGCTTGCCGCCATCGAGGAAGCCGTAGAACCAGGCGTTCTCCGCCGGCCCACGGGTCAGGGTGCGGTCCAGGCCCTTGCCGGTGTAGTAGTGCCCGCTGTCCTGGCTGACCAGGAAGGTGACCAGGGCGTTGTGCTGCGCCTGCACGCCGCCCAGGTAGCGCACGAAGTCCGCCTGGCGCGCCGGGTCCTCGCCGGCGCCGAGCCAGTCGTGCACCAGGCTGTTGTCCGCCAGGGAGCGCGCCGCTGTCAGCGGCTCGGCCAGCACCCGCTCCAGGTCGTTGCGGATGGCCAGGGTGCTCTTGGGCAACGCCTCGCCCACCAGGTAGCGGTCGCTCAGGCGGAAGACCACCGCCGAGTAGAGACCGACCACGATGAGGATGCTCACCAGCAGGGCCGCGCCCATGCTGAGGATCAACTGCCATTGGATACTGCGTTGCCAGAGGCGCATGGGCCTGTCTCCTGGGACTGTGTGGCTGAAAGGCACGCGACCGCCCTGCTCCGCCGGCACGCGCCGACGAGCCGCTACGATCCGGGGCGGGCAGGTGGGGCTCCTGGGGAGGGGGCGAGGCGTTCGGACATGCCTGTCCGGTTACGCGCCCGACCGCGCGCGAAGGCACGGGGGCCGGGCGGGACGGCGGATTGTATACACGAAGCCGGACGATCCGGCAGCCCGCCCACCCTGTTTTCTCGACCTAAAGGTCAAGTTGCGCGAGCGGCGCTAGTCGATCACCCGGAACTCCAGACGCGCGGTCGCCCCGGCCTCGTCCAGCAGGCTCAACTGGTGGCTCCCCACCTCACCGGGCCATGCGTCCAGGGCGCCTTCCGGGCTGCTCTCGCCCAGGGGCGTGCCGTCGAGGAACCACCAGCGCCGGCCACTGCCTCCCAGGCTCGACAGGCGCACCCGCAGCGGGCCCGCACTGGCCGCCGGGCGGCGCACCTGCTCGCCTTCGCGCAGGCCGACGATGGACAGCGGCGCGGCGCCGGGCAGCAACACCGGCGGGCACGTTGGCGAGGGCGGCGGCAGGCGCCCGGCCAGGCGTTCGCGCCGGGGCAGCC
>NZ_LXJQ01000057.1:0-36858 GCF_001728925.1 Pseudomonas sp. 1D4 | reverse complement strand
ATGCCGCTCTTTGCATCCACCAGGCGGAGTGGCCGGTGAACACGAAAGGTGGATCGATAAAGCGCGGTCCACTCTAATGTGCCCCTCGGCCTGTAGCCCTTCGCCGCGACATTCTGTCGCGAAAGACAAAAGGCACGGCACCCGCCGTGCCTTTTGCGTTGGGCTTTGCGAAAATGCCGGCACTTTTTTGCTGGGAACCTGCCATGACCGCTCTGAAGAACGACCGCTTCCTTCGCGCCCTGCTCAAGCAGCCCGTCGACGTCACCCCCGTCTGGATGATGCGCCAGGCCGGTCGTTACCTGCCCGAGTACCGCGCCACCCGCGCCAAGGCCGGTGACTTCATGAGCCTGTGCATGAACCCGCAACTGGCCTGCGAAGTGACCCTGCAGCCCCTGGACCGCTACCCGCAACTGGACGCGGCCATCCTCTTCTCCGACATCCTCACCATCCCCGACGCCATGGGTCAGGGCCTGTACTTCGAGACCGGCGAAGGCCCGCGCTTCCGCAAGGTGATCAACACCCGCGCCGACATCGACGCCCTGCCCATCCCCGACCCCGAGGAAGACCTCGGCTACGTCATGGATGCCGTGCGCACCATCCGTCGCGAACTCGATGGCCGCGTCCCGCTGATCGGCTTTTCCGGCAGCCCCTGGACGCTCGCCACCTACATGGTCGAAGGCGGCTCCAGCCGCGACTTCCGCAAATCCAAGGCCATGCTCTACAACGACCCGCAGGCCATGCACGCCCTGCTGGACAAGCTGGCCCGCTCGGTCACCACCTACCTCAACGGCCAGATCCTCGCCGGCGCCCAGGCCGTGCAGATCTTCGACTCCTGGGGCGGCGCCCTCTCCGCAGCGGCCTACCAGGAGTTCTCCCTGGCCTACATGAAGCAGATCGTCGACGGCCTGATCCGTGAGCACGAAGGCCGCCGCATCCCCGTCATCCTCTTCACCAAGGGCGGCGGCCTGTGGCTGGAGTCCATGGCCGACACCGGCGCCGAAGCCCTCGGCCTGGACTGGACCTGCGACATCGGCAGCGCCCGCGCCCGGGTCGGCGGCAAGGTCGCCCTGCAGGGCAACATGGACCCGTCCGTGCTCTACGCCAGCCCCACCGCCATCCGCAGCGAAGTCAGCCGCATCCTCGCCGCCTACGGCCAGGGCACCGGCCACGTCTTCAACCTCGGCCACGGCATCACCCCCGAAGTGGACCCGGCCCACGCCGGCGCCTTCTTCGAAGCCGTCCACGAGCTGTCGGCCCAGTACCACGGCTGATCGCCACCCCAATGAAAAAGGCCGCATCAGCGGCCTTTTTCATGAGTGGTAGCGGCTTACTTCACCGTCGCCAGCTCGCCCCGCAGCGCCACACTGGCAATCAGCATCCCGGCACGGCACTGGTACTTCTGCGCGTCCTTGTAGACGTCGCGCTTGTAGACGCTGGCGATGTCGATCACCGCATTGGCGCCGGCCTTCTTCGCCGCGTTCTGCAGGGACACCAACGCCGATTGCAACGCCCATACGCAGGCTTCTTCATCGGACTTGTTGGACCCGTTGGTCTTGCGGCTGCTGGTCACGGTGCGGATCTTGCGGATCTCGCCCGGCACCATCTGACCCGCCAGGTAGAACTTCACGCTGCCGTCCAGCAGGCCCGCCTGAGTGGCGCGGGTGATGCCCTCCTGGAAGTCCAGGTACGTCGCCCCTTCCACACCCTGATTGACCGCGCCCAGCTCGTTCACCGACTCGATGATCGGATCAACGTTCAGCTCCTTCAGGATGTTGTCACGCAGCTTGTTCACCCAACGGTTGTAGTTGCCGTGGATCTTGCCGTCCTTGTAGTCCAGGCCCCAGCTGCTGCGGTACAGAATCTGGAAGGACGTCGGCGTATAGGGGATGTCGACTTCCGCATGGTGCTTGCCACGGATGGTGATTGCCGCCTGGACCATGCCGGGCTTGGCCGATTGCACGCTCCACTGGCGATCGCGCAGCGCCGTGATGATCGCCCGCTGCATCTGACTGTCGCTGAGCGCCAGTTCAGAGGAGAAGTGTTCCTCCGCGTTGTAGATCGGCTTGCTGGTGCACGCGCCCAGCAGCAGAACCATGGCCAGCAGCGACAGGATTCGATAGGTCCGTGTCATTCCCTTTAACTCCTTTTCGGGTGTGGGTAGAGGTCAGCGCCAGCGACGGAAGATCAACGAAGTGTTGACCCCGCCGAAAGCGAAGTTGTTGTTCATCACGTACTCGTTGCTCATCTGGCGCGGGCCGTCGCGCAGGTAGTCCAGCTCGCCGCAGGCCGGGTCCACCGCGTCCAGGTTGAGGGTGTGGATGTACTGGTCGCGGTTCATCATCTCGATGCTGAACCAGGACTCCAGCGCCCCGCAGGCACCCAGCGTGTGGCCGAGGAAGCTCTTCTGCGAGCTGATGGGCATCCGCGCGCCGAACAGGCTGCTGGTGGCCAGGGTCTCCGCCACGTCGCCCTGCTCGGTGGCGGTGCCGTGGCCGTTCACGTAGCCGATCGCCGAGGGCGGCAGGCCCGCGTCCTGCAGGGCCAGCTCCATCGCCCCGCGCATGGTCGCCTGCTCCGGCTTGGTGGTGTGCTGGCCATCGGCATTGCAGCCGAAGCCGACGATCTCGGCGTGGATCCGCGCGCCACGGGCCAGCGCATGCTCCAGCTCCTCCAGCACCAGGATGCCGGCCCCCTCGCCGATCACCAGACCGTCGCGGCCGCTGTCGTAGGGGCGCGGCGAGGTGTGCGGCGCATCGTTCTTCAGGCTGGTGGCGTAGAGCGCATCGAACACCATCGCCTCGGTGGGGCAGAGCTCCTCCGCACCGCCGGCCAGCATCATCGGCAGGCGGCCGAACTTGATCGCCTCATAGGCGTAGCCGATGCCCTGGCTGCCGCTGGTGCAGGCGCTGGAGGTGGGAATCAGCCGGCCCTTGAGGCCGAAGAAGATGCTGATATTGGCCGCCGCCGTGTGCGGCATCATGCGCACGTAGGAGTTGGCGTTGAGGCCGTCGGCCACCGAGTTCAGCAGCATGTTGCCGAAGGCCTTGATCTCCTCGGTGCTGCCGGTGGACGAGCCGCAGGCCACGCCCATGCGACCGTCACGGATGCGCTCGTCGCCTGTCAGCCCGGCGTCCGCCAGGGCCCGCTCGGCGGCATAGACCGACAGCTTCGAGACCCGCCCCATGCTGCGCATCTGCTTGCGGGTCCAGTGCGAGGGCGTGGTGAAGCCGTCGATGGGCCCGGCCAGGCGGGTGTTCAGCTCGGCGAAGCGATCCCACTCGTCCATCCGGCGGATGCCGCTGCGGTTGGCCGTGAAATGGCTCCAGATACTGTCCCAGTCGTCGCCCAGGGAGGTGATGCCGGCCATGCCGGTGACTACTACACGTTTCATCAGCACAGCCCACCGTTCACAGCGAGGACCTGCCGGGTGATGTAGCCGGCCTCCTCGGACATCAGGAAATTCACCGCACCGGCCACTTCTTCCGGCGTGCCCATGCGCTGGGCCGGGATCATCTTGAGGATCTCCTCCACCGGCACCTGCTCATCGAGGATCTCGGTATCGATCAGCCCCGGCGCCACGCAGTTGACCGTGATGCGGCGCTTGGCCAGCTCGATGGCCAGCGCCTTGGCGGCGCCGATCACCCCGGCCTTGGAGGCGCTGTAGTTGACCTGCCCGCGGTTGCCCACCAGCCCCGACACCGAGGTGATGCAGACGATGCGCCCCGGCTTGCGGCGGCGGATCATCGGCATGCTCAGCGGGTGCAGCACGTTGTAGAAGCCGTCCAGGTTGGTGCGCAGCACACTGTCCCAGTCCTCGTCGGTCAGCGCCGGGAAGGCGCCGTCGCGGGTCAGGCCGGCGTTGCACACCACCCCGTAGTAGGCGCCGTGGGCCTCCACGTCGGCCTCCA
Organism: Pseudomonas sp. 1D4; assembly: GCF_001728925.1. Classification (NCBI taxonomy): domain Bacteria; kingdom Pseudomonadati; phylum Pseudomonadota; class Gammaproteobacteria; order Pseudomonadales; family Pseudomonadaceae; genus Pseudomonas; species Pseudomonas sp. 1D4. The sequence goes on along the minus strand of NZ_LXJQ01000057.1, from coordinate 32,950 downwards.
GTTGCTCGCGGCAGGCGGCGCGGTCGGAAACGTCGAACTGCAGCACCCGGGCGTTGCGGCCCAGGGCTTCGATCTCGGCCTTCACCGCCTCGGCCTCGTCGCGGCGCGAGCGGCAATGCAGCACCAGGTCGTAGCCCGAGCGCGCCAGGCGCAGGGCGATGGCGCGGCCGATGCCGCGGCTGGAGCCGGTGACCAGGATGGTCTCGGTCATGTTTGGGGTTCCTCCAGGTAGCTCGCCACCTGCGGCGGACGGAAGACGTTGAGGCGGGCGAAGGCCTCGATACCCGGCCCGGTCAGGCGGCATTCGAAGACGCCCATGCCGCTGTCGTCCTGCAGGGAGCGGGTGGCGGTGATGTGCAGGTCCACGCCGGCCGGAAAGCGGTCGACGTTGCATTGGTAGTGGCGGGTGCCGAGCAGAAAGCCCAGCTCCACCGGTTGTCCCGCCTGACGGGCCTGGCAGCCGGCGTAGGCGGCGATGCTCTGGGCCATCAGTTCCACGCCGACCCAGGCCGGCAGGCTGCCGTCGTCCTGGGTGAACAACCCCGGGCGCACGGTCAGGCGGGTTTCCACGTCCTCGTCGCCGAAGCGCAGGACCTGGTCGATCAGGATCATGTCCCCGGCATGGGGGACCAGTTCGGCTATCGGCCAATCGCTCATGGCGCGTCTCCGAGAATCAGGCTGATGTTGCTGCCGCCGAAGGCGAAGGAGTTGCTCATCAGGCGGCGCGGGCGCTGGGCGGGCAGGCGCGAGGCCCCGTCCACCAGGCGCAGGGCCGGCAGCTCGGGGTCGGGCTCGCCGTCCCAGCGGTGGGGCGGCAGGCGGTGCTCCGGGTTCCACGGGCTCAGGGCCAGCCAGCAGAAGGCCGCCTCCAGGGCCCCGGCGGCGCCCAGGGTGTGGCCGGTCAGCGGCTTGGTGGACGAAGCCGGCACGCCCTCGGGGAACACCGCCGTGGTGGCCAGGCTCTCCATCGCATCGTTGTGCGGGGTGGCCGTGCCGTGCAGGTTCAGGTAGTCGATCGCCGAGGCCTCCAGCCCGGCATCGGCCAGGGCCTGGCGCATCGCACGCTGGGCCCCCAGGCCGTTGGGCTCGGGGGCGGAGATGTGGTGCGCATCGGAGCCGGCACCCGCGCCCAGCAGGGCGATGCCGCCGGCGTCGCGTTCCATCAGGAACAGCGCCGCCCCCTCGCCGATGTTGATGCCCCGGCGGTTGCGCGAGAGCGGGTTGCACAGGCTGTCGGAGACTGCCTCCAGCGCGGCGAAGCCGTTCAGCGTCAGCCCGCACAGCGAATCCACCCCGCCGCACACCACCGCATCGCACACCCCCAGGTGCAGCAGGCGGCGCGCGCTGAGCAGGGCCCGGGCGCTGGACGTGCAGGCGGTGGAAATGCAGTAGGCCGGCCCGGCGCTGCCCAGCCAGGCCGCGAGGAAGGCCGCCGGCGCCACCAGCTCCTGCTGGGCGTAGCGGTAGTCCGCCGGCAGGGCGCCGGTGCGCAACTGCTCACCGATGCCCAGGCTGGATTCCTGGATGCCCGAGGTGCTGGTGCCCAGCACCACGCCCACCCGTGCCGCGCCATGGCGGGCCACGGCGGCACGCAGTTCCGGCTCGATCTCCAGGGCAGCGGCCAGCAGCAGGCGGTTGTTGCGGCTGTCGCAGGCGGCCAGCTCGGCCGGCAGCGCCGGCAGTTCGGCGTCCACCGCGCCGAGGGTCAGGGTGCGCTCGGGCACCCAGTCGGCGTGGGGGCGCATGCCGGCGGTATCGCCGGCGAAAAGGTTGCGGGCCACGGCAGCCTTGCCCTGGCCCAGGGCACAGACCAGGCCCAGCGCATGGAGGGAAGCGGTCATCGAGGCTCCTCGCCCGTCAGCGGGCTGATGCGGTAATGCGGTCCTTCGCGGCGTTGCAGGTCGAACTGCAGGGGTGTGCGGTAGGCCACCCGCCAGCGGCCATCCAGCTCGCGGCTGCCGTCGGCGCCCACTCCGTGGGGGATGCCGGCGTAGACGCGGGGCAGCGCCTCGGAAGGCACCAGCGCGTAGAGCAGCGCGGCGAACAGCTCGCGGGCTTCGGGGTTGGGCGGCAGCAGGCCGTCGTTGTGCCAGGCGCCGGCCTCCAGGCGCTGGCGCGCCAGGGGCACGCCCAGCGGGTCGAACAGCGACCAGCGCAGCACGCCGCCCTCGTCCTGCACCACCAGCAGCCAGTCGCGCTGCTCGCCCTGGGCCTCGCGTGCCACATGCAGCGACAGCGGCAGCCCCAGCGGCGGCACGCGCGCCGGCACCGGGGTGGTCCCGGCACAGGCGGCCAGCAGCAGGCAGGCCAGCAGGGTCAGCGCGCGCCAGGTCATGCTGCCGGTGCCTCCAGGGGCTTGCGGGCCACCAGGTTCACCAGCGTCTCGTTGCGCTGCCCGGGCGGGGGCGGCGTGCGCAGGCCCCAGCGCTCCAGCAGGCCGAAGTCGCTGGAGCGGCTCCACCACAGGTACGGGTAGGAGACGTTGCGCGGCTCGAACACGAAGCCCTGGCCGCGCACCATCGCCTCGTACTCGGCGGCGCTGCGCTGCACATGCATCGGGTGGCGGAACAGCCAGCGGATCACCCAGGTGTCGATGTAGTAGCGCGTGGACTCGGCGAACAGCAGGTAGCCGCCCGGCTTCAGTACCCGCCAGAACTCCGCCAGGGCGCGCTCCTGCTCCACCAGGTGGTGGAAGGTCTGGTGGCAGAACAGCAGGTCCACGCTGGCGTCCGGCAACTGCAGTTCGGCGCAGTCGCTGGCCAGCAGCTCCACCGCCAGCCCCTGGCGCACGGCTTCGGCGCGGGCGCAGTCGAGGCTGTGCGGGTCGGCGTCCAGGCCGATCATCCGCGCTGGCGCGAAGGCGTCCGCCAGCAGGCGGAAGGACTTGCCCTGGCCGCAGCCGGCGTCCAGCAGCACCGGCGCCTCCGGCAGCGGCGCGTGGAACAGGCCCTTGAGGTCGTTGATCGCCACCCGCAGCACGTGGTGCTCCCAGGTGTGGCTCTGCAGGAACCAGAAGCCGAAGCGGGTTTCCTCGACGTAGGTGGCGGCGGCGCGCTGCATGCTCATGCCCTCACTGCGCCGCGCACAGTTCGCTGATCATCCGCAGCCGGCGCTTGGGCTCGGCGACGAAGGGGTTGCGGGTGTCCCAGGCGTAGCCGGCGAGGATCGAGCAGATCATCCCGCGGATCTCCGGGGAGCCGCCTGCGTAGAAGATCACGTCCTGGAAGCTGCCCTCGTACCAGCCCTCCACATAGGCGCGGAAGGCGTCCACGCCCTTCTTCAGCGGCGTGGCGAAGTCGCGTTCCCAGTCCACCGGCTCGCCGTTCAACTGACGGTCCAGCAGGTTCGCCGCCATGCTCGACGAGCGCATGGCGATGGTCACGCCGGAGGAGAACACCGGGTCGAGGAACTCGGCCGCATTGCCCAGCAAGGCGAAGCCCGGGCCGTGCAGGGTCTTCACGTTGGCCGAGTAGCCGCCCAGGGCGCGGGCCGGGGTGTCCCACACGGCATTGGCCAGCAGCCGGCGCAGGTTCGGCGTCTCGGCGACGAAGGCCTTCAGGCAGGCGTCCAGGTCCTTCGGGCGGTTGGCGTAGTGGCTGCTTTCACCCACCACGCCCAGGGAGCAGCGGCCGTTGCTGAAGGGGATCAGCCAGAACCACACATCGCGGAACTCGGGGTGGATGGTGATGAGGATCTTCTCGCGGTCGAAGGCCGGGTCGTCGATGCGGTCCTCGATGTGGGTGAACACCGCCTGGCGCACCGGAAAGCTGGACGGCGCCTCCAGGTCCAGCAGGCGCGGCAGCACCCGGCCGTAGCCGCTGCCGTCGAGCACGAAGGCGGTTTCCACCTGGTACTGGCTGCCGTCCAGGCGCTGCACCGTCAGGCGCGGGCAGTCGCTGGAGAAGTCGGCGGCAATGATCTCCTCCTCGTAGCGGATCTCCACGCCCTGGCGTGCGGCTTCATCGGCCAGCAACTGGTCGAAGGGCGCCCGCTGCACCTGGAAGGTGCTGCCCTTGCCGGGGGTGAATTTCTCCCGGAAGTCGAAGTCGGTGTAGCGCTCGCCCCAGGCGAAGGCCGCGCCGTGCTTGACCTGGAAGCCGGCAGCCATGACCGCGTCGAGCATCCCCGCTTCCTCGACGAAGTCCAGGCAGTGGGACAGCAGGCTCTCGCCGATGGAGAAGCGCGGGAAGCGCTGGCGTTCGAGGATCAGCACGTCGTGGCCCTTGCGCCTGAGCAGGGCGGCAGCGATGGCCCCGGAGGGGCCGGCGCCGATCACCACCACCTGGCGCTGCTGGACTTCACTGGGCTTCATGGGGACTCCTTTCCGAAACGGTAGAGGGAACGGCCCGGGCGCGTTGGGTCAGGGCCGGCAACAGGGTGGCGATCAGTCCCATCAGCATCAGCGCGAAGTACAGCGGCGCGCTGATGATCTGCTGCTGGAACAGGAGGTTGAGGAAGACGATCTCGGTCAGCCCGCGGGTATTGAGCAGCACGCTCTGGCGCCATTTCGCCGGGCTCGCGGCCAGGCGGCCCTCGGCCCAGGACAGCCCCAGCCAGTTGCCCGCCAGCTTGCTCAGCACCGGCAGCACCAGCAGCGCACTGAACTGCACCCCGGAATAGCCCTGCCAGGCCGTGTGCCAGTCGATCTGCAGCAGGCCGTAGGCGAGGATCAGCGGCACCGCCAGCCACACCTGCAGGGCGTGGAACACCGCCGCCGGCAGCGGCAGGCGGAAGGGCACGCGCAGCGCCGCCATCACCAGCAGGTAGGCGATGCCGAACACCAGGGCATTGAGCGATAGCTGTTGCAGGGTCAGCAGCAGGGCGAAGAAGGCCAGGCTGTAGACCAGCGGCGCGCGCACCCGCACCCGGTGCAGTGCCAGGGGCAGCAGCGCGGCCAGCAGCGGCCAGAGCAGGGTGGCGGGCGCGGCGCTGCCCTGGGCCAGGCCGAACAGGCACCAGCACATCAGGTCCATCAGGATCGCCGCCTGCAGCAGGCGGCGGATGGTCGGCTCCGGGTAGCCCAGGTGGCGCAGGTAGAGGAACAGCACCGGGATCGCGGTGAGGGCGAACAGCAGCCCCACCGCCACGTTCGACAGCAGGCTCGCCGCCGGCAACAGCCAGGTGGCGCAGGCCAGGCCGCAGAAGAACGGCACGAAGAAGCTCGGCAGCGCGATCTTCACGCTGGCCGTCTCCAGGCGCAGGTCGACCACGTCGCTGAGGATGTGCCCCAGCAGCAGGGTGAAGGCCACCCCGTACAGCGGCTCGAGCCAGGGCGCGGCGAGCACCTGGGCGTTGTCCAGGCCCACCGGCGCGGCCAGCCAGCGCATCACCAGGGGCAGGCCGAAGCTGGCCAGCAGCAACTGGCTGACGATGGGAATCAGCCCCAGCAGGCGACCCACCCGGGTGAACAGGGCGAACAGCCCCAGCAGGCCGATCCAGAACAGCACCAGGGTCATGCCGGCAGCTCCTGGCCGTGGGGCACGTCCGCCTGCGCCCAGGGCGCCAGCAGGAAGCAGAAGAACAGCCCGAGGCTGATGGTCAGACCGAAGTTGGCGATGGCCGGGGTCTGGCTCAACAGCAGCAGGCCGAACGACAGCCAACTGGTGAGGCCCGACAGCAGCGTGCCCAGCAGGCTCACCGCCGCGCCGCCCACCGCCTCGCGCATGAGGATCGCGTAGTCCACGCCTATGGCTGTCACCAGCAGCAGCCCGAACAGGCTGAACAGCGTCAGCGGCTGGCCCAGCCAGCCGAGGCAGGCCAGCGCCGCCAGCGCCGCCAGCAGCGGCAGCGCCACCACCCGCAGCGCGCCGCCGAGGCCGAAGGGCAGGCACAGCAACAGCAGGATCACCGCACAGGAGGCCAGCTTCAGCTCGGCCGCGCTGACCTGGGTGGCGGCGAACAGCCGGTTCAGCTCACCGATGCGGTCCACCGCCTGCACGCCTTCCAGCCCGGTAGCGGCCTGCTCCAGCAGCGCCGGGGAGGCCGCGCCTTGCAGGCTGACGATGCCGGCCACCCGGCCCTGGGCATCACGGCCCAGCCAGAGCGGCCGCCAGGCCTCGCCCAGGGGGCCGGCCAGGGCCGCCTCCAGGGGCAGCGGCGGGGTGTTCAGCAGGCGCGCGCGTTCGGCCTCCAGGGCGTCCAGCGGCAGGCCCAGGTCCAGCAGCGGCTGCCAGTGGGCCGGCAGGGCCTCCAGGGCCTGGTGCAGCGCCGCCAGGCGGCTGGGCGGTGCCGCCAACTGGCTGAGGGCGCGGTAGCCCTGCAACTGGCCGTCGGCCACCGCCCGGTCCAGGCGCTCGCTGAGGGCAGCCTGGCGCTCCAGCAACTGGGCCTCGTCGGCGGCGCGCACCAGGAAGAACTGGCTGGTGGGCTGCAGGCCGGTGAGGCGGGCGATCTCGCGGGCTTCGTCCAGCAGCCGCGGCTCGGCGCCGAGCCATTGGCGCAAGTCGTTCTGCGGGCGCACCTGCCACACCCCGGCGGCGCAGAAGGCCAGCAGGGCCAGCAGCCAGGGCAGGCTGCCGGTGCGCGCCAGCAGCGCCGTGCGGCGGGCCAGCAGGCCCTCGGCCAGGCGCAGCGGCGCCGTCGGCGGGGCCAGGCGCAGGCCGCCGAGCAGGGTCGGCAGCAGGCACACCGAGCAGAGGTAGGCGGCCACCAGCCCGGCGGCGGAGAACACCGCGATCTGGGTCAGCGCCGGGAAGGGGGTGAAGGCCAGGGCCAGGTAGCCCACCAGGTTGGTGCCCAGGCTCAGGCTGAGGCCGGGCAGGGTGGCGCGCACCGCATCCCAGGCGCGCCAGCGCGGGTCGCTCCAGCCCTTGCTGAGGTAGTGCAGCGGGTAGTCGGCGGCAACCCCGGTGAGGCTGGCACCGAGCACCAGGGTCAGCGCGTTGATCTCGCCGAACACCAGCACGCAGGCAGTGCAGCCCGCGCCCAGGGCCAGGGCCACCGGCAGCAGGCTGAGCAGGGTGCGCGGGCGGCGGAACACCACCAGCATCAGCAGCAGGGTGCCGAGGCTGGCGCCGCCGCCGATCAGCGCGATCTCGCGGCTGGCCTTGGCCTGCCCGGCGGCCGCGTGCAGCAGCCCGCTGGCGGCCAGCAACCGGTCACCCTCGGCTTCCGCCTGCTGGCGGGCCTGGGCCACCTGCCCGGCCAGCCAGGGCGGGGTCTGCATGTCGAAGGCGCCGTCACGGGTGCGCAGCCGCAGCAGCGCCCAGGTGGTGTCGCCGTCCTTCACCAGCAGCGCGCCGCTGGCCAGGTCGGCCCGCACCCGCCCGGCGGGCACCAGGGCCTGCTGGCCGAGGCCGGCCAGGCCCAGCCAGTCGTCCTCGGTGGCCACCAGGCCGGTGCTGGCGAAGGGGTCGAAGAGGCGTTCGGCGCGGGCGGCGACGAAGGCCTCCGGTTGCTGTTGCAGGCGCGTGCGGTCCGCCGCGCCGAGCAGCGCCAGGCGGCTGTCCAGCAGTTGCCGGCGCACGGCCGGCAGGTCGGCCTCCAGGCGCCACTGGGCGCGCTCGATGTGCGGGTCGTTCTGCCAGCCCTGGCCCAGGCGCCGGGCCAGGTCGATGGCGCGCGCCGCGTCGGGGTGGCCCACCAGCAGCAGGACTTCGCGGTTGAGCGGTTCCTGCATGCGCTGCTCGGCCTGGCGCACCAGCGCATCCCCGGCGCCCTGGGGCAGCAGCGCGAGCATGTCGGCGGCCACCGGCGGGCCGTTGCGCCACTGCCAGGCGGCCAGCGCCAGCAGGCCCGCCAGGGCCAGCAGGAACAGGCGCGGCAGCAGGCGCTCAGCGCGCAAGGTCGGCGGCCTCGTCGGCGGTCAGGGTGTCGGCGGCCTGGCTGGCCGGCAGGCGCAGCAGGGTGCGGTCGCCCTGGGTTTCCACCAGCTCGATGCGCTCCACCAGGGCGCCCCCCTGGATGCGGATGGCGCTGAAGATCTGTTGCAGCAGCAGGGCGCGCGGCGCCAGGTGCAGGGTCCAGTGCTGGCTGTCGCCTTCCAGCGTCAGCGCGAAGTCACGCTCCAGGCCGCTGCGGTCGCCCTTGAGCACGGCGAGGAACAGCCGGCTCTGCTGGGCGGCGACGTCCTGGCCGGGCTGGGCCTGCCACTGGCCGTCCACGCGCCGGGCGATGCCCTGGTCGCTGATGCGGTAGTCCTGGCGCAGGGGCTTTTCCAGGCGCCAGAGCAGGCCGCCTTCGCGGGCCAGGGTGAACCGGCCGGTGCTGGTCAGCGGTTGCGGCAGGGCGCGCAGGTGCTTCTCCTGCACGAAGGGCCCGCGCACCACCGCCGGGGCGGCGAGGCGCTGGGCCAACTGGTCGAGGTCGAAGGCCTGGGCAAGGCCGCTGGCCAGCAGCGCCGGCACCAGCAGCAGGGCCCGCAGCCAGGGCGCGCGGATCATGGCAGGGCGCGCTCCACGGCATCGGTGAACACCTTGGGCGAGGCCAGTTGCATCTCGCGGCTGGCGATCTCCACCGCCACCTGCACGCTGCTGGCGCGGGTCAGGCGTTCGCCGGTCTCGGCGTCGGTGATCAGGTAGTTGATCTTCAGGCGGTTCTCCCACTCCACCAGGTCCGCCCGCACGCGGATGCGCTGGCCGAAGCGCGCGCCGCGCACGTAGCGCAGTTGCAGGTCGATGATCGGCCAGGCGTAGCCGGCCTCGCGCATGTGCCCGTAGTTGTGGCCGATGCGGTCCAGCAGGGCGCAGCGGGCCACCTCCAGGTACTTCACGTAGTGGCCGTGCCAGACCACTTCCATCATGTCCACGTCGAAGAACGGCACGAGGATCTCCACCTCGGCCTGGATCACCCCGGCGCTACGCATAGAGCCTCCAGTGGCGGGCGCGGATGCGCTCCAGGCACAGGCGCAGTTCGCCTTCCAGGGCGCGGTCCTCGATCACCGGCGGGAAGTCTCCGGCCAGTTGGCGGTGCATGGCGGTCAGCGGCTCGGGCAGTGCGCGCGGGTTCTCGCGCTGGCGCAGCCACACGCCCTGGTTGGCGGCCAGCAGGGTGGCGGCGGCCACCTGCTCGGTCAGCTCCAGGCTGCGCAGGGCGTCGCGGGCGGCGATGGTGCCCATGCTCACCTTGTCCTGGTTGTGGCATTCGGTGGAGCGCGAGAAGACGCTGGCCGGCAGCGTGTTCTTCAGCGCCTCGGCGGTCCAGGCGCTGGCGCCGATCTGCACGGCCTTGAAGCCGTGGTTGATCATCGCGGTGGCTTGCGGCGCGCCGGAGAGGTTGCTCGGCAGGCCGTGGTTGTAGCGCACGTCCACCAGCAGGGCGAGCTGGCGGTCGAGCAGGTCGGCGACGTTGCCCACCAGGTTCTTCAGGCTGTCCATGGCGAAGGCGATGTGGCCGCCGTAGAAATGGCCACCGTGCAGCACGCGCTCGGCTTCGGCGTCGATCAGCGGGTTGTCGTTGGCGCTGTTCAGCTCGGTTTCGATGAACTGCCGCAGCAGGCCCAGGCTGTCGGCCAGCACGCCCAGCACATGGGGCGCGCAGCGCAGCGAGTAGCGGTCCTGCAGGCGGTGCAGCGGCGCGGTCGGCGCGTCGATGGCCAGGTCCTGGCGCAGCCAGGCGGCCACCTGCATCTGCCCCGGGTGCGGCTTGGCGGCGAACAGGCGCTCGTCGAAATGTTCGGGGTTGCCCTCCAGCGCCACCACGTTGAGCGCGGTGATGCGCGTGGCCAGTTGCAGCAGGTAGTCGGCACGGGCGTAGGCCAGGCAGGCCAGGGCGGTCATCACGGCGGTGCCGTTCATCAGCGCCAGGGCTTCCTTGGGGCGCAGCACCAGGGGCTCCCAGCCCAGCTCGGCGTGCACCTCGGCGGCGCTGCGGCGCTGGCCCTGGTAGACCACCTCGCGCTGGCCGGAGAGGGTGGCGGCCACGTAGGAGAGCGGGGTGAGGTCGCCGCTGGCGCCCACCGAGCCCTCTTCCGGGATCACCGGCAGCACATCGTGTTCGAGAAACGCCTGCAGGCGCTCCAGCAGCTCCACGCGCACGCCGGAAACCCCGTGGCACAGCGACTGCAGGCGCGCCGCCAGCACCGCGCGGGTGGCGGCCTCGTCCAGCACCTTGCCCAGGCCGCAGCCGTGGAAGGTGAACAGGTGGCGCGGCAGGGCTTCCACCTGCTCCAGCGGCACGGCCACCACGCAGGAGTCGCCGTAGCCGGTGGTGACGCCGTAGATCACGCCTTCCTTGTCCAGCAGGGTGTCGAGGAAGCGCGCGCCCTTGGCGATGCGCTCGCGCCAGGCGGCGTCGCCCTGCAGCAGGGCGGGGGCGCGGCGCTGGGACAGGGCCACGACGTGCTCGATGGACAGCGGCTGTTCGCCGAACACCACCGGTTCAGGCTGTTGTGTCGTCATGTTCGTTCCAGAACGGATAGAAGTTGAACCATTGCAGCGGTGCCAGCAGGCACAGCTCGCCCAGGCGTTGGGCATAGCGGGCCACCCAGGCCTCGATCACCGCGTCACGCTCGCCCCGGCGCCACTGCACCTGCTCGGCGAAGGGTTCGAGGTGGACCTGGTAGCGCCCGCCGATCTTCAGGCAGGTCATCAGGTTGAGCGGGCACTTGAGCAGCCCGGCCAGCAGCCAGGGCCCCTGGGGGAAGGCGGCGGGGCGACCGAGGAAGTCGACCCGGACGTTGCGCCCGCCGTGCAGCGGCACGCGGTCGCCGGCAATCGCCAGCCACTCGCCGCGCTCCAGGCGTTCGCTCAGTTGCAGCATCACCGCCGGGTCCAGCTCGCTGACCTGGATCAGCCGCAAGTGGCTGGCCCCGGCTTCGCCCAGCAGGCGGTTGAACTGTTCGGCATGGCGGGTGTGCACCAGCACGTTCATGGTCACCTGCTCGCTCAGCTCGGCCAGTGCGCGGCACACCTCCAGGTTGCCCAGGTGGGCGCCTACCAGCATCTGCCCGCGCGTGCTGCGCATGTGCAGGTGCAGGCCGCTGGGGTCGTGCAGGTCCACCTGGTCCAGGCCGATGCGCCCGCCCCAGATGTCCAGCTTGTCCAGCAGGGCGTCGGCGAAGGCCATGAACTGGGCGAACACCGAGCCGAGGCTGGGCGCCAGCTCCGGGCGGCCGCTCCAGTCGGCCAGGCGCTGCTGGTAGTAGCGCGCTGCGCGGCGGGCCTTGCCGCCGAAGAGGAAGAAGTACAGGACGATCAGGTGCAGCAGCGGGCTGAGCACCCGCCGCCCGAGGCGCCGCGCGATCAGCGCGGTGAACTTCATCAGCAGGAAGCTGCCGCGCTCGCGCTGGTCGGCCCAGTGCTCGCGGCTCATCCCCGGCACCTGCGCCAGAGGATCAGCGGGGCGCGCAGCAACATGCCGAAGAACAGCTTGGCGTGCATCTTCGAGATCAGTGCGTTGTCGTGGAACAGGCGGAAGTGCGAGAGCCCGTCCAGCGGGTAGTGCACCTTGGTCGGCAGCCAGTGCATGGGCTGGTTGCGCCAGGCCAGGCGCACGAGGACCTCCGGGTCGAAGTCCATGCGCTTGCCGAGGCGGGTGGTTTCGGTGAGCGCCAGGGTCGGGGCCAGGGGGTAGATGCGGAAGCCGCACATGCCGTCGCGGATCGACAGCGAGAGGCTGTTGATCCACACCCACACATGGGTCAGGTAGCGGGCGTAGAGGCGGCTCTTGGGCACGCTTTCGTCGTACTGCGGGTAGCCGCAGATCAGCTCGCCCGGGCGGGCCTGGGCGGCGGCGAGGAAGCGCTGCACGTCGGCGAGGTCGTGCTGGCCGTCGGCGTCCACCTGCAGGGCGTGGGAGAAGCCCAGTCGGCCGGCTTCGCGCAGGCCGGCCATGACGGCGCCGCCCTTGCCCTGGTTGACGGCCAGGCGCACCAGGTGGACGTCGGGCTGGGTGGCCAACTGGTCCATCACCTGGGCGCAGGCGGGGCTGGAGGCGTCGTCCACCAGGACGCAGGGCAGGCCGTGCTGGCGCAGGGCGTCGACCACCAGGGGCAGGGCGTGCTCGTGGTTGTAGACGGGGATCACGGCGCAGGGTTTGAACGGGTTCATATCGGCATCGGGCAGTGCGGGTGGGTTTCGTGGCCCGGTTCATGGCCGAGTGTGCGTCGAGACTCTGTTTCGCCTTGCCGGGCGAGTCCCTTTTGGCAGTCGCCCCAAAAGGAACCAAAAGGGCTTGCCCCTGCATCCGGCCCCGGCTGCGCCGGGGTGCCCTCGCTCCCATCGTTGCGCCGGGAGCCCGGCACGACAGGCCATCCCTGGCCAGATCGCGCCTCTCGCGGCATCCATGCCGCTCGACTCCCTCTGCAACGATTCCGCTCGGCCTCCTGAAGGGGCGTTGTCCCCGCCCCACCTGCCGAGCTGGAGAGGGCCATGTACTGCGCAGGAACCTCGTGCAGCACGTGTCCTTGAGCGCTGTGGAAATCGGCGCGCGTGCCACTCAGGACGTTGAAGGCCTTACGCATGGTCGGCCACCAGCAGGATGCGCCCGGAGGAGCAGGCGGCTTCGCCGTTGCGGAAGGCGAAGTAGAGCTTGCCCTTGTCGGTGTCGAAGCGCAGGGACAGGTGCAGGCGGTCGCCGGGGCGGACCAGTTGCTGGAACTTGAGGACTTCCATGCCGGCGAAGCGCGGGGGCAGGGTCATCACCTGGCGGGCGAGGTGCTGGGCCCAGTCGAGCTGCACCACGCCGGGTAGCACGGGGGTGGTGGTGAAGTGGCCGGAGAAGTGGGCGAGGTCCAGGGGGACTTCCAGCTCCAGGCGCCATTCGCCGTCCTGTTCGCGGGCGCTGAGGGGTTCGACGCGGGTCGGGCGCGGGGCCTTGAGCTGGGCGTCTACCTGCACCTGGGGCAGTTTGCCCTGGCTGCTCCACGGCAGTTGTTGCACCAGGCGCCAGCGGCGCGGCAGGGCGATGGCTTCGCAGTGGCCGGCCAGGTGCTTGCGCAGGGTTTCGGTCAGGGCGCGGCGGCCGCCGTTGCGCAGGGCGTGCAGGCCCTGGGGCGAGAGGGCGACCAGGGCGCCGAGGAAGGCGCGGTTTTCCTGCACCACGCCCAGGCGTGCTTCGGCGACGAAGGGGTGTTCGCCGAGGGCCTGTTCCAGCATGGGCAGGGAGATGCGTTTCTCTTCCAGCTTGACGATGCGGTCGAGGCGGCCGAGCAGTTCGAAGCGGCCGTCGGCGTCGATGCGCACGGCGTCGGCGGTCTGCTCGCGGTGCCCCTCGGGCAGGTAGGGCGAGGTGAGGTGCAGGGCGCCGTCGGCGTCCTGGCCGACCACCACGCCGGCGAAGGGCGTCCAGCGGCTGCCGCCCTGGTGCCAGGCGATGCCGCCGGTTTCGGAGCTGCCGTAGATTTCCGTCGGCCACTGGCCGAGGCGCTGCTGCAGGGCCTCGGCGGCGTCGGCGGGCAGGGCGCCGCCGGAGGAGAACACCCGGCGCACGGCGGCCAGGGCCGGCCAGTCGAGGTTGTCGCCCATGCGCTTGAGCAGGGCGGGGCTGGCCACCCAGGCGAAGCCGGCGGGCGTGGCGGCGAGGCTGGCGCGCTGGAGGTCTTCGGCGAAGGGCTGGGCGCGGCGCACGAAGGGGCGGCCGGCGGACAGCGGCCAGAGCACGCGGAACAGCAGGCCGTAGATGTGCTGGGCGGAGACGCTGGCGACCAGGGTGGCGCCGGCCAGGTCGGCGCCCCAGAGCGCTTCCAGGGCCTCTACTTCGTTGCCCAGTTGGCGCAGGGTCTTGCCGATCAGCTTGGGTTCGCCGCTGGAGCCGGAGGTGCACAGGGTCAGCCGGCAGTGCTCGGGGTCGAGGGCGGCGGCGGGCAGGGCCGGGCCGTCGAGGCCGTCGAGGCTGTCGAGCCAGAGGTCGCAGCCGCCGGCCAGGCGCCGACGGGTCTCGGGCTGGGCGTCGGCCGGCAGCAGCACGTCGACGCCGGCACGCCAGGCGCCGAACAGGGCGATGGCCAGGTCGGCGCCGTCTTCCAGGTACAGGGCCACGCGCTGGGTGCCGCGTGCCTGCAGGGCGCCGGCCAGGGCCAGGGCGCGCTGGGCGAAGCCGGCGTGGTCAAGGGCGGGGTCGAGTGCCACCGGGCGCCCGGGGCGGGCGTCGAGCAGCAGCTCCTGTGGGACGATCCAGGTCACGCGAATCTCCGTACACGCTGGCGCACCAGCCATTCCCCGGCGAACAGCAGCCCCATCAGCAGGTAGGCGATGAGGCCGGTATAGAGCGTCCACCAGGCCAGCGGCGCCCACAGGGTGAGGGCGGCCGCCACCAGGCCGTTGAGCAGGAAGAACAGGGTCCACACCGCCGTCACGCGGCGGGTGTAGCGCACGGCCACCTCGGGCAGCTCGGGCTCGCGCAGGCGCGCCAGGCGCTCCACCACGGGCATGCCGTGCAGCAGGCTGGCGCCGAACAGGCCGAGCAGCACGGCGCTCATCAGCACCGGGTACCAGCGCAGCAGGTCGGTCTGGTTGGCCAGCCCCAGCAGCAGGCAGAAGCCCAGGGCGGTGAAGGCCGTCAGGCGGCTGCCGGGGCGCTGTGCGCTGCCCAGGCTGCGGGCCAGCCAGAGGCCACCGAGCAGCAGGGCGAACAGGCGCGGCGAGAGGTGCTCCATGCCGTAGTACACGGCGAAGGGGTAGCCCAGCCCGGCCAGCACCAGCAGCAGCCCGACGAGCCGGCTCATGCGGCGGGGTTCACCAGGCGGTGCACGGCCTCGACCACGTCGCCCACGGTGCGCACGGCCTTGAATTCCTCGGCGGCGATCTTGCGCCCGGTCTGGCGCTTGATGTGGTCGATCAGGTCGACGGCGTCGATGCTGTCGATCTCCAGGTCTTCGTAGAGGTTGGCCTCCAGGCTGACGCGCTCGGGCTCCAGCTCGAAAAGCTCGACCAGGGCGTCGCGCAGGGTGGCGAAAATCTCATCACGGTTTTGCATCGCGGCCCCCTCAGGCGGCTTTCTGTGCCGACACGAAGGCCGCGAGGCTGGCCACGTTGGCAAAGTGTTTGCGGGTGTCCTTGGCTTCGGCGTCGATCTTGATGCCGAAGCGCTTCTGGATGGCCAGGCCCAGTTCCAGGGCGTCCACCGAGTCCAGGCCGAGGCCCTCGCCGAACAGGGTCTGTTCGTCGCCGATGTCTTGCGGGCCGATGTCTTCGAGGCCGAGGGCCTCGATGATCAGGTTCTTGATCTCAAGCTGCAGAGCGCTCATCCAGGCCGAGCTCCTTCATGAAATGGTGGTGGAGATGGTCGTTGAGGCGGCGCGAGGCGATCGGCGCCGGCCCCTGGTCGGCGAAGGCCTTGGGATCGATGTCCTGGCCGACGCGCAGATGGAAGTGGAAACGCCGCGACGGGATGCTGTACCAGGGCTCGGCCTTGGTCAGGGTGGTGGGCGTCACGCTGATGGTCACCGGGGTGACGAGGCGCGCGCCGCGCAGGGCGATGGCGGCGGCGCCCCGGTGGAACTGCGGAGCCTGCCCCGGTGTGGTGCGGGTGCCTTCGGGGAAGACGATCAGGGTCTGGCCTTCCTCCAGCACGCGGGCGGCTTCGTCGAGCATGTCCATGCTGCCGCTGTTGCTGATGTACTGGGCGGCGCGGATCGGGCCGCGCATGCAGGGGTTGTCCCAGAGGCTCTGCTTGACCACGCAGTTGGCGTCGCGGATCAGGCCGATGAGCACCACCACGTCGATCAGCGAGGGGTGGTTGGCGATGACCATCTGCCCGGGACGGCCCAGGCGTTCGGCGCCTTCCACTTCGTAGGTGAGCACGCCGCTGCGGTGCATGAACTGCACGAACAGCCAGAACAGCCGGCTGGTGGTGGCGCGGGCGCGGCGGCGCTGGTCGGTGGCGTCGCCCGGCAGCAGCGAGAGCAGGGGGAACACGAGCACGCGCAGCAGCACCCCGCCGATGCCGAACAGGGTGAAGGACAGGGCGGTGGCGATCAGGCGCCACCAGTAGGGCGCGTCGGGACGTTCGACGCTGGCCGGGGTGAGGAAGCGCTCCGGTGCGTTCATCGGGCACCTGCCGTGCGGGCGGTGGAGAGCGGGGCGCAGGGGCTCAGGGTCGGGTGCGTTGCCAGGTCCATGTACGGTTCTTCCAGTGATGCTGAATACCTGGCAGGTCCAGGTGCAGGGCCCGCAGCAGGCCCAGGGCATGGGGCCAGGCGGCGGGGGTGGCCTCCGCCGGGGCGGGGGCCAGGGTCAGCGACCAGTCGTTGCCGGGCACCAGGCGCAGGGCCAGGGCGTAGGCGAACGGCACGTCGTCGACCAGGGGGCGGTAGAGGTCCGGCGGGCTCTCTTCGGTGATCACCAGCAGCACCGCCGGTGCGCCGTCGGCCAGCAGGCCGGCCGCTTCCAGCAGGGCGTGTTCCAGGCCGTCGCCTTCGGCGGCCACGGCGGTCATCTCGCTGGTGTCGCCGCGCAGGATCGACCATTGGCCGATGACCGCGTTGTGCACCGAGAGGCTGAACTGGGTGGGCGAGAGCGGCTCGCCGCGCGCCAGGTCCTGCAGCAGCGCCAGGGTGCGGGGTGTTTCCCCGTGTCGCGAGGCGAACACCATGGGCACCTGCTCGCCGTCGCTCACCAGGGGCCAGGCGACGCTCATGGCCATGCGCGCCAGGCGCGACAGGCGGCGGCGCTGCATGGCCGGGAGGAAGGCGACGTCGGGCTGGGCATCGGCAAGGTCGGGCTGGAAGGGCTGTGCACACCAGGTGCGCCAGGCGTCCACGGTTTCCAGGCCTGGGGCCCAGGCACGCCATTGTTCGATGCTGAAGTGAGTCACGCTGAAAGAGCTCTTTTCGGCCCCTGTCGGGCGTCCGTATCGACTGGCAATCGCTGACGGCAGAAGCCCGGTCGATGACGCCATAGCAAAGCGCCACATTATTTCAGTCCTACAGACCTATCTGCAAATTGCTGACACAAAATTCGGATGTAAGGCACAACTTCCGATAGGTGGGCAAAAGTCCTGCGCATCCCTCGCCCTTGTCATGGGCTTTGCATAGAATCCGGGGTCTATTCCAAGGAACAGGGGGTGTGAAATGCGGCGAGTGGTGTTCAACCAGAAAGGCGGCGTGGGCAAGTCCAGCATCGCCTGCAACCTGGCGGCGGTGAGTGCGGCGGAGGGCTATCGCACCCTGCTGGTCGACCTGGACGCCCAGGCCAACTCCACCCACTACCTGACCGGCCTCACCGGGGATGACATTCCCATGGGGATCGCCGATTTCTTCAAGCAGATCCTGTCGTCCGGGCCGTTCAGCAAGAAGGGCAAGGTCGATATCTACGAGACGCCCTTCGACAACCTCCATGTGGTCACCGCCACTGCCGAGCTGGCGGACCTGCAGCCCAAGCTGGAGGCCAAACACAAGATCAACAAGCTGCGCAAACTGCTGGACGAGCTGGCCGAGGACTACGACCGCATCTACCTGGATACGCCGCCGGCGCTGAATTTCTATACGGTTTCGGCGTTGATCGCGGCGGATCGCGTGCTGATTCCCTTCGATTGCGACAGCTTCTCGCGCAATGCCCTCTACGGCCTGCTGGCCGAGATCGAGGAGCTGAAGGAAGACCACAACGAGGGCCTGGAAGTGGAGGGCATCGTGGTCAACCAGTTCCAGCCCCGTGCCACGCTGCCTCAGCAGTTGCTGGACGAACTGGTCGCCGAGGGCCTGCCGGTGCTGCCGGTGAACCTGATGAGTTCGGTGAAGATGCGCGAGTCCCACCAGGCGTGTACGCCGCTGATCCACCTGGACCGCAGCCACAAGCTGACCCAGCAGTTCGTCGAGCTGCACGACCTGCTGGACGCCTGACCTCCCACCGGGGCGCGTTGCACGCCCCGTCTTTCCCTTACTTGACGATCAGCACGTCGCACGGCGGGCGCTGCAGCAGGTGCAGTGCCTGGCTGCCGAGCAGCGCCTGGGCGACCATGCTGCGGCTGTGGCTGCCGAGGGCGACGAACTGCGGCTTGGCGGCGGCGATGCGCTCGTCCAGGGCGCGGGGCAGTGCGCCCTGGGTCACCTGCAGGTCGATGCTGGGGGTGTCCTTGACGTGGCCCAGCTCATCGGCCAGCAGGCGCTCCAGCAGGCCGTGCTGGGTGCCGACGTAGTCCCCGGCGGTGCCGGCCTTGGCCAGCAGGCGCCCGGTCAGCTCCATCACGTTCACCGCCGTCAGGCGGCCTTCCGCGCCGAGCAGCGAGCAGGCGGCGCGCAGCGCGTCGCAGGCGCACAGGGAGAAGTCCAGGGCCACCACGCCGCTGCGGTAGGGCTCGGGCTTCTCGCCCACCACCAGCAGCACGGGAATGGCCACGTGGCGGGTGACGCGCTCCAGGGTGGTGCCGATGAACAGTTCCGGTGCGTTGTGGTGGTGGTTGCCGATCACCAGCAGGTCGGCGCCGCTTTCCTCCACCTCTTCGAGAATCTGCAGGGCCGGCCGGCCCTTGCGCAGCAGCACCTGGGCGTCGAGGGCGCCGAGTTGCTCCAGGCGTTGCTGGAACAGCTTCTGGGCACTGTCGCGCAGGCTCTCCTGCAGGGTGCTGGGCAGGTGGTCTTCAAGGACGTGCAGCAGCGTCAGGCGCGCGCCGTAGCCATGGGCCAGGGCGACGGCGCGCTGCAGGGCGAGGTCGGATTCGCGGCTCAGGTCGTGGGTGATGAGGATGTGCTTGAACATGGTGGCGGGAACCTCCTGTAAGGGCCTGTCGAAAACTACCTGCGTTGATGGCCTCGCCTGCGTTTTCGGGGGCGAGGCTGGCGCTGCCGGAGTCAAGCAGGGCGCCCACCGGGGCGCTCAGGCGAAGAGGCGCCACTGTGAGGCATGGCGCCGCGCGGCAATTTGATCCACGGCAAGGGCACCGCGCGGTCAGTGGGCGCGCAGTTGGTAGAGCCCCCGGCTCTTGGCCACCACTTCGCCGCTGGCGTCCACCAGGTCCAGCTCCAGCAGGTACTCGGCCTTGCCGGTCTCGCTGGCCTCGGCCTGGATGCGGGCGATCTCTTCGGCGCCGAGCCGTGCCTCCACGGTGATGTCGCCGGTGGCGGGGCGGCGGAAGCGCAGGTTCATCTCCTTGACGATGGGGTAGAAGCACCGGGTGTCGAAGCTGGTGAGGAACAGCGCGCCGCCGGGCACCTCGGCCAGGGTGAAGAGGGCGCCGGCATAGAGAGTGCCGATGTGGTTCTGGTTGCCGGCCAGCGGGGCCATCAGCTTCACGTAGCCCGGCTCCAGGGTCAGGGCCTTGAGGCCCATGCGGCTGACGAAGGCGATCTTGTCTTCGGTGAAGTGGCGGGCCATCTCTTCGTTGAATTGCATGGCGAACTCCGGCTGGACGAATGCCTGGAGCCTAGACGCTCAGGCCCACCGGGCAATGACCGGCGCGGCCAGCGGGGGTGACCGAAACGCTCGGGGGTATGGGCTTCAACCGGGGCGATGGGCGGCGTATGCCGGATGCTTTGGGTGTGAGTTCCCGGACTGAAGTCCGGGCTACGGCTCAGTGGCATGGGCTTCAACCGGGGCGAAGCCCATCATTGCCGGCGTGCGCGTGGGCATCAGCCATTTCCCACGCGCCAACTGCATTGCCCCTTCAAGTGTCACTTCATAGCCTCTGCAACCTGGTGGTACGGCGTTGCCCTCAAGCGGGCTGGGGTGTTCGTGGTGTGCTTTGTCGGGAGTGGGCTAATACAAGACCCGGAAGGGGAATAGGCCCGGCCTTCTACGTGGGGTTTCTTAACTTCCGGCACCCATGAATGCGGGACTGCCTTTGCTGTCGCTCTACGTCTGTCATGTCGGGAGTGGGCTAATACAAGACTCGAAAGGGGAATACGCCCGGCCCGTCTCTGGTGGGTTTCTTAGCTCCCGGCCCCATCACGGCAAAGAAGCGATCAGCCCGTAGCCCGGACTTCAGTCCGGGAGCCCACGCCCAGCCCATACACCCGGTGCATCCGACACGCGCCGACCTCCGTAGGATGGGCTGAGCTGTGCGAAGCCCATCATTGCCGGCGTGCGCGTGGGCGTCAGCCATTTCCCACGCGCTAACGGCCTTGCTGCTTCCGGATGGCACCCATAGCCTCTGTCGCCGGCGCCTAAGAAACGCCCAATCAAGCAGCGGTCCACCGCTCCCGAAAGCTCAGCGGCTTTTTTGTGCTCGCGGCATACTCGCGCACGCAAAAATCTCTGTTATGTCGGGAGTGGGCTAATACAAGACCCGAAAGGGGAATACGCCCGGCCCTCTGCTTGGGGTTTCTTAACTCCCGACGCCAGCAGCCCTAAGAAAGCTGCCTTAAACAAGCAGAGGTCATGGACATGCCCGATTCCCCCCGTCACGACGACGAAATCCTTATTCCTTCCCTGTTCACCCGTCATCGCCGCCAGCTCCGTGCGCTGTTGCTGGACGACGAGCCCTGGTTCGTCCTCAACGACCTGGCGCGGCTGATCAACCGCGTGCCGCTCGACGAGCGCGCGCCCCGCAACCTGGACCCGGACCAGTTGCAGCCCGCCTGGGTGCGCGACAGCCGCGGCGAGTACCAGCGGGAGCTGCTGGTGAGCGACTGCGGGGTCTATGCGTTGCTGATCTTCTATTACCACCCGGAGAACAGCGGCATCCGTCGCTGGATCAGCCGCGAGGTGATCCCGCGCCTGCGCGAGGCCCAGCACCCGGATGCCCTGCGGCCTTACCGCGATGTGGTGCAGTGGCAGGCGTGCCCGCTGGAGGTGTTGCGCTGGCAGGGCAAGGCCTGGGTCCACCTGGGTGATTGCCCGGTCTTGCCCCAGGCCCGGCCCCGGGTCATCGGCTGATCGACAGGCGCGCAACCTGCGGGGCGGGCGATGTGCCCCGTAGCCCGGACTTCAGTCCGGGACCTGCCGCATGCCTGAACGCCCGCAATGATGGGCTTCGCACAGCTCAGCCCATCCTACGTGGCTGCCCAGCGTCGGGCGTTCCCGTAGCGCTCGATGGTGGCTGGGTGGAGCGCGATCCACCCCACGCGATGCCGCGTGCGCAATCCGTAGGATGCGGTGAGCTCGGCGAACCGCATCGCGTCCGAGCCGTGCCTGGCCCCGATGGGCTTCGCACAGCTCAGCCCATCCTACGGGTGCCCAGCGTCGGGCGTTCCCGTGGCGCTCGATGGTGGCTCGGTGGAGCGCGATCCACCCCACGCGATGCCGCGTGCGCAATCCGTAGGATGCGGTGAGCTCGGCGAACCGCATCGCGTCCGAGCCGTGCCTGGCCCTGATGGGCTTCGCACAGCTCAGCCCATCCTACGGGTGCCCAGCGTCGGGCGTTCCCGTGGCGCTCGTTGGTGGCTCGGTGGAGTGCGATCCACCCCACGCGGTGCCGCGTGCGCAATCCGTAGGATGCGGTGAGCTCGGCGAACCGCATCGCGTCCGAGCCGTGCCTGGCCCCGATGGGCTTCGCACAGCTCAGCCCATCCTACGGGTGCCCAGCGTCGGGCGTTCCCGTAGCGCTCGATGGTGGCTGGGTGGAGCGCGATCCACCTCACGCGGTGCCGCGTGCGCAATCCGTAGGATGCGGTGAGCTCGGCGAACCGCATCGCACCCGAGCCGTGCCTGGCCCTGATGGGCTTCGCACAGCTCAGCCCATCCTACGGGGGCCTAGGCGATCCCCTGGCTCTTGAGCCAGCCCAGCAGTTGCGGCAGGGGCAGGGCGCCGCTCTGGCGGGCGATTTCGACGCCGCCCTTGAACAGGATGAGCGTGGGGATGGAGCGGATGTTGAGCTGCCCGGCCAGTTGGCGGTTGGCTTCGCTGTCCAGCTTGCCCAGGCGGCAGCGGCCCTGGAGCTGGGCGGCGGCTTGCTGGTAGGTGGGGGCGAAGGCCTTGCAGGGGCCGCACCAGTCGGCCCAGACGTCCACCAGCAACGGCAGGTCGCCGCGCAGTTGCTTGGCGAAGGTGGCTTCGCTGAGGTCGAAGGGGCTGGCCGGCAGCACGGCGGCCTTGCAGTGGCCGCAGCGGGGCGAGTCGCCCAGGCGGTTGGCGGGGATGCGGTTGAGGCCGGCGCAGTGGGCGCAGGGAATCATCAGGGGATCGGTCATGGTCGGCTCCGGATCAGGTTTCCCTGATCTGGAGCCGAGCGGCCGAATATCAAGCCCCGCGCGTCAGCCGCGCGATGCCTCCAGGGCCTGGCCGAGGTCGGCGAGGATGTCGTCGATGTGCTCGATGCCGATGGACAGGCGCACCATGTCCCGCGGTACGCCGGCCTTTTCCAGCTCTTCATCGTTGAGCTGGCGGTGGGTGGTGGAGGCCGGGTGGCAGGCCAGGGACTTGGCGTCGCCGATGTTCACCAGGCGCACCACCAGGTTGAGGGCGTCAATGAAGCGCGCGCCGGCTTCGGCGCCACCGACGATGCCGAAGGAGAGGATCGCCGCCGGCTTGCCGCCGGTGTAGCGCTGGGCCAGTTCGTGCTCGGGGTGGTCCGGCAGGCCGGCGTATTTCACCCAGGCCACCTGGGGGTGGGCCTGGAGGAACTGGGCGACCTTCTGCGCGTTCTCGGTGTGGCGCTCCATGCGCAGGGCGAGGGTTTCCAGCCCCTGGAGGATGAGGAAGGCGTTGAACGGCGACAGGGCGGCGCCCATGTTGCGCAGCGGCACCACGCGGCAGCGGCCGATGAAGGCGGCGGGGCCGAAGGCTTCGGTGTAGGTGACGCCGTGGTAGGACGGGTCGGGGGTGTTGAGCAGCGGGAAGCGGTCCTTGTGCTCGGCCCAGGGGAACTTCCCGGAGTCGACGACGATGCCGCCGATGCTGTTGCCGTGGCCGCCGATGTACTTGGTCAGCGAGTGCACGACGATGTCGGCGCCGTGCTCGAAGGGGCGGCAGAGGATGGGCGTGGCGACGGTGTTGTCGACGATCAGCGGCACGCCATGGCGGTGGGCGGCGGCGGCCAGGGCGGCGAGGTCGATGATGTTGCCGGCCGGGTTGCCGATGGATTCGCAAAACACGGCCTTGGTGCGCTCGTCGATCAGTGCTTCCAGGGCGGCGATGTCGTCATGGGCGGCGAAGCGTACCTGGATGCCGGAGCGCGGCAGGGTGTGGGCGAACAGGTTGTAGGTGCCGCCGTAGAGCTTGGCCACCGAGACGATGTTGTCGCCGGCTTCGGCGACGGTCTGGATGGCGTAGGTGATGGCGGCCATGCCGGAGGCCACGGCCAGGGCGCCGACGCCGCCTTCCAGCGCGGCGACGCGCTTCTCCAGCACGTCGTTGGTGGGGTTCATGATGCGGGTGTAGATGTTGCCGGCGACCTTGAGGTCGAACAGGTCGGCGCCGTGCTGGGTGTCGTCGAAGGCGTAGGAGGTGGTCTGGTAGATCGGCACGGCCACGGCCTTGGTGGTCGGGTCGGGGCTGTAGCCGGCGTGGATGGCAAGGGTTTCCGGTTTCATTGGGCCTGCGTTCCTTCAGGGTGCGATGGAGGTGCGCAGCATGGAAAACGCCGGGGCCCCGGGTCAATGACCTCGGGCAACTGAAGGGGGGTGTTCTTAGACCGAAAAACCTGGGGGCTAGAACCGGTCAGCGCAGTGCCATGTAGATGTTGAAGGCGCTGATGAGGGTGATCAGGGTGCCGACCAGGGTCAGCAGGGTGCGCGCCGGCAGCTTCTTGCACAGCAGGGCGGCGAAGGGCGCGGCGAACAGGCCGCCGAAGACCAGGCCGGCCACCATGAACCAGGTGTTCAGCTCGCCGGCCAGGAGGATGAAGGAGGTGGCGCTGGCGATGGTGAGGAAGAACTCGGCGAAGTTCACCGAGCCGATGGTGGTGCGCGGGTCACTGCCCGAGCCCAGCAGGCTGCTGGTGACCACCGGGCCCCAGCCGCCGCCACCGGCGGCGTCGACGAAGCCGCCGAACAGCGCCAGCTTGGCCACGTGCTTGGGCGCGCGGCGCTGGGCGACGTGGCGGTAGGCCTTGCTGAGGATGTACAGGCCCATCAGCAGCAGGTAGGCGGAGATGAAGGGCTTGAGCACGGCGCCGTCGAAGGAGGTGATCAGCACCGCGCCGAGCACGGCGCCGATGATGCCGGGCAGCAGCAGGCGCAGGAACAGGGATTTGTTGACGTTGCCCAGCTTGACGTGGGAGATGCCGGAGAGGCCGGTGGTGAACACCTCGGCGATGTGCACGCTGGCGCTGGCCGCCGCTGGCGAGGCGCCTGCGGTGAGCAGGAAGGTGGTGGCGGTGATGCCGTAGGCCATGCCCAGGGCGCCATCCACCACCTGGGCGAGGAAGCCCACGGCCACGGCGCTCCAGAAGCTGGGGCTGGTGAGGGCGCGTTCGATGATGTCGAGGCCGGTTTCGCCGCCGTGGTCACCGAAGAACAGGCGCCAGGCGAGGAAGCCGAGCAGGCTCACGAGGATCAGCACCGCGACCCACATCGCGGCGCGCAGCACCGGGTGGTTGTCGGGGTGGGTGACGAAGTCCTCGACGGGGGGGATGCCGAGCGCCTGGTGTTCGCTGTTGACCGGGCTCTGGCTGAGGTCGAGGTTGCGGATCTTCATGAGGGGTACGGCGCCTGACAGTGGGTGGTAGAACAGGCCGGAGCAAGCAGGCGGCGAAGATAAGCGGCTTTGCTTAGAGAGTCTAAGAAGATTTCCGCAGGTTCTTATTCCAT
Source organism: Pseudomonas sp. 1D4 (assembly GCF_001728925.1). Classification (NCBI taxonomy): domain Bacteria; kingdom Pseudomonadati; phylum Pseudomonadota; class Gammaproteobacteria; order Pseudomonadales; family Pseudomonadaceae; genus Pseudomonas; species Pseudomonas sp. 1D4. Next base: position 8,450 of record NZ_LXJQ01000057.1, on the reverse strand, counting down.
TTGATTCAAGTGGGCATCGGCCTTCGGGCTGTACCGGCCCATCCCTCGGCAACTGTATGCGCCGCCCGGCATGGGCCCTGGGCTAGGCTGGGGGCCGTTCTATGGGAGGTGTGCAATGAAGATGCTGGGTGTTCTGGGCGGGATGAGCTGGGAGTCGACCCTGAGCTACTACCGGTTGCTCAACGAGGGGGTGCGTGCGCGCCTGGGTGGCCTGCATTCGGCGCCGCTGCTGGTGCATTCGGTGGACTTCGCCGACATTGCCGCGCTGCAGGCCGGCGGCCGCTGGGACGAAGCCGGCCAGCGTCTGGCCGAGGCGGCGCAGGGGCTGGAGCGGGTCGGTGCCGGGGCGCTGCTGCTGGCCACCAACACCATGCACAAGGTGGCCCCGGCCCTGGAGGCGGCGCTGGCGATTCCGCTGCTGCACATCGGCGATGCGGTGGGCCACAGCCTGCAGGCGATGCAGGTGGACAACGTGGCCCTGCTGGGCACCCGCTTCACCATGCAGGAAGCCTTCTACCGCGAGCGCCTGGCGCAGCGCTTCGGCATCCGTGTGCAGGTGCCGGGGGCGGAGGCGATGGCCGAGGTGGACCGGGTGATCTACGAGGAGCTGTGCCAGGGCCGCTTTCTGCCGGCCTCGCGGGACTTCTACCTGGCCGAACTGGAACGCCTGCGCGCATCCGGGGCCCAGGCGGCGATCCTCGGCTGCACCGAGATCGGCCTGTTGCTGGAAGGCTGTGAGGCGCCGCTGCCGCTGGTGGACAGCACCGAGCGGCACGTGGCGATGGGGCTGGAGTGGTTGCTGGCGTCCTGAAGAACTCCAGGAGGCTGAGTCCCCCTCTTCTGCTGTGAATCTCCAAGGCTTCGCAAGCACCCGATCCCTGCCCCTCTCCGGAAGGGGGAGGGGAAAATCCGAAGCGCACCATGAAGTCCTGCTGGGCTCGGGGGGTGATGCAGGGACACTGCCCCTTCAGAAGGCCGAGCGCAGTCGTTGCGCAGGGGGACGAACGGCATGGATGCCGTGAGAGGCGCGCCAGGCCATGGATGGCCCATCGCGCCGGCCCCCGGAGCAACGATGGAGCGAGGGAAGTCCCGCGAAGCGGGACCCGGATGCTGGGGCGAGCCTTTTTGGTTTCTTTTTTGTGGGCGGCATTCCGACGACTGAAAAAAGAAACTCGCCCGGCAAGGCGAAACAGGCGACATCAATTGAGCCCAAGCGTCTGCTTGTTCTCCTAATGCATCTTTCAGGAGGAACAACTGATCTCCAGGTGCTTGCCCCACTCCGGCGGGCGTTCGGCGTAGCGCTCCATGCCGGGCTGTTCGTCGAAGGGGCGGGCGAGCACGGCGTGGAGCTGGCGCACTTCGCTGTAGTCCCCCTGCTCGGCGGCCTCGATGGCACGCTGGGCCAGGTAGTTGCGCAGGATGTAGCGGGGGTTCACGGCGTGCATGCGCTGGCGCCGCTCGGCCGGCTCGCCACCGTCGCGGGCGGCGCGCTGGCAGTAGTCGGCGGCCCAGGCGTCGAAGCCGGCGAGGTCGACGAACTCGTTGCGCAGTACGGCCACGGCCTGCTCGGGCGCGTCTTCGCCGAGGCGGCGGAAGAAGTCGGTGTAGTCCACCGCGCTGGTCTGCATCAGTTGCAGCAGGCGCTGCACCCGGTCGGCGTCGTCGTCTTCGGCACGGGTCAGGCCGAGGCGGCGGCGCATCAGGTCCAGCCAGTGGGCCTGGTACAGGGGCAGGAACAGCCCGAGGGTTTCGCGCAGTTCGTCCACCTCCACCTGGGGCGTGAGGGCCTGGGCGAGGGCGGCGAGGTTCCAGTGGGCGATGGGCACCTGGTTGCTGAAGCTGTAGCGGCCGCTGTCGTCGGAGTGGTTGCAGATGTGGTTGGCGTCGAAGTCGTCGAGGAAGGCGTAGGGGCCGAAGTCGAAGGTGATGCCGAGGATCGACATGTTGTCGGTGTTCATCACGCCGTGGCAGAAGCCGTAGGCCTGCCAGCGGGCGATGAGTTCGGCGTTGCGCTCGACGATGTCGCGGAACATCGCCGCCCAGGGGCGCTCATGGTCCTGCAGGTGGGGGAAGTGGCAGGCCAGGACGTGCTCGCCGAGGGCCTGCAGCTGCTCGTGCTGGCGGGTGTAGTAGAAGTATTCGAAGTGGCCGAAGCGCACGTGGCTGGGCGCCATGCGCAGCAGGGTGGCGCCGGTTTCGCGGCGTTCGCGGTAGACCGGGGTGCTGGAGCCGATCACGCACAGGGCGCGGCTGCTGGGGATGCCGAGGGCGTGCAGGTGTTCGCTGGCGAGGAATTCGCGGATGGAGCTGCGCAGCACGGCGCGGCCGTCGCCCATGCGCGAGTAGGGGGTCTGCCCGGCGCCCTTGAGGTGCAGGTCCCAGTGCTCGCCGGCCTGGTTGACCACTTCGCCCAGCAGCAGGCCGCGGCCGTCGCCGAGGCGCGGGTTGTAGGCGCCGAACTGGTGGCCGGAATAGACCATGGCCCGGGGCGCGGCGTCGGCCCAGAGGCGGTGCCCGCTGAACAGTTCGGCGAACAGCGGGCTGTCGGCTTCGGCCGGGTCCAGGTCCAGCAGGGCCAGGGCGGCGGGGCTGGCCACCACCAGGCGCGGGTCGTCCAGCGGGTCGGGCAGCACTTCGGTGGAGAAGGCGTCACCGAGGCGGGCGAAGCGGTTGTCGAATTGCAGGGCGTCGAGCGCTTTCATGGGGCGGGCCTCAGACCGGGGGCGGGGGCACGGGCTTGTCCGTGGCAGCGGCAGCGGCGGCCTGGGCAATCCGGCGTTGCTCCAGGGTCAGGCCGTCCTGTTCCAGGTTCTTGACGTAGACGTCCACCTGGCGGAAGGCGATGTCGATGCCGTGCTTGGCGAACTCGCGGTCGATGAAGCGGTTGATCTCGTCGGTGGCCGGGTTGCGGTCGCCGAGATCGCGCACATGGATGCGCAGTTCGTGGTCGAGGGTACTCTCGCCGAAGGTCAGGAAGTAGACCGAGGGCGCCGGCTCCTTCAGCACCCGCACGTTCTCCTGGGCGGCCTGCAGCAGCAGTTTGCGCACCAGCTCCAGGTCGGAGCCGTAGGCGACGCCGAGCTTGAGGGTGACGCGGGTGACGGTGTCGCTGAGGGACCAGTTGATCAGTTGCCCGGTGATGAAGGTCTTGTTCGGGACGATGATTTCCTTGTGGTCGAAATCGGTGATGGTGGTGGCGCGGATGCGGATCTTGCTCACCGTGCCGGAGAGGTTGCCGATGGTGACCACGTCGCCGATGCGCACGGGGCGCTCGAACAGGATGATCAGGCCGGAGATGAAGTTGGCGAAGATCTCCTGCAGGCCGAAGCCCAGGCCCACGGAGAGGGCGGCCACCAGCCATTGCAGCTTGTCCCAACTGACGCCGAGGGTGGCCAGGGTGCTGACGATGCCGATGGCGACCAGGGTGTAGGAGAGCAGGGTGGTGGTGGCGTAGGCGCTGCCCTGGGCGAGCTTCATCCGCGAGAGCACCAGCACTTCCAGCAGGCCCGGCAGGTTGCGCGCCAGGGCGGCGGTGATGCCGACGATGATCAGCGCACCGAGCCCGTCCAGCAGGCTGATGGGCACGTGGGTGGCGGCGTCGCCGGTGCCGGAGACGTACTGGTAGAGGGTGATCTGGTCGAGGTAGGCGAACACGGTGATGAGGTCGGCCCAGACCAGGTACAGGCAGGCGATGAAGCCGCCCAGCAGGGCCAGGCGGATCAGCCGCAGGGACTGCTGGTTGACCTGCTCGATGTCCAGCACCGGCTCTTCGACCACCACTTCGTCGCCGTCGGGGGTTTCCCGCGGCTGGGCCTGGCGCTTGGCGATGGCGCGGGCGTAGGCGAGGCGCCGGGCGGCGACCGCCAGGCCACGGACGAAGGTGGCTTCGATGATCAGCACGAAGATCAGCAGGTAGAGGGTGTTGATCAGGCGGTCGGTGAGCTTGAGCGAGGTGTAGTAGTAGCCGAAGCCCACGGCGACCATGAACACCAGGGGTAGCAGGATGAAGGCGATGCCGATCAGCAGGCGGAAGGGCGAGGTCTGCTCGCGCATCGGTTCGGCCAGCAGCAGGTTGCTCAGCACCAGGGCCATCAGGGCGTAGCAGGTGAGCACGACGATGATGCCGATGACGTCGTCGGCCAGGGCCTGGGGCTGGTGCTCAGCGACGGTCACCACGGCGACCAGGGCCATGACCACGACGCCGAGGCGGCGGATCTGCTTGCTCAGCAGGGCCACCTGCGGGCGCGGCCAGCGGAAGTGCAGCTCGGCGACGCCGCCCGGGGCGAGGATGCGGTACAGGGTGTAGAACACCAGCCAGGCCAGGGCCATCTCCAGCAGGGCGTCGCCGAGGGTGGCGTTCTGGCCGCGGGCGTCGATGTGCAGGGCAAGGCCGCAGAGGGCGAGGAACAGGGTCACCGGCAGCGCCAGCAGCACGTTGAGCAGCAGCGCCAGGGGCGTGTGCATCTGGCTGTCGCGCTTGTAGTGGCCGATGTCGCGGTGCAGGTCGGCAAGCTTGCTGTACAGCCAGCCGCGCCGCCAGAGCAGGGCGCTGATCAGCAGCAGCAGGGGGATGAACAGCCAGGGCTGATCCACCAGGCCTTCCCAGAGTTCGGCGATGCCTTCACCCCAAGGTAGCTGGAGGATCTGGTTCTTGAGCCGTTGCGGAGCGTACTTGAGCCAGGCCAGGTCCAGCGGCTTGTTGCTGGGAATCCAGAACATCTGCTCTTCGAGGGTGTTGCGCAGGGCCTGGGCGGTGGCGGCGAGCTGCTTCTGGTTGAGCTGCAGGGTGATGGATTCGTTGAGCAGGGCGTTGAGTTCGCGGCCCAGGCGGTCGAACAGCTCGATCCGGGTGGTGGCCAGGTCCAGCAGGGTTTCGCGCAGGTCCGGGGTGACCTGTTCGGGCGGTTGGCGGGTGAGCAGGGTGTCGACGTAGTCCTGCGGGTTGCCCATCTTGTCGCGCTGCTGGCCCAGTTCGAACTGGTAGAGGCGGATGTCGGCGATTTCGTCGGCGAGGTTGGCGTCCAGGCGCAGGTGCGGCAGGGCCTGCTTCTGCTGGTAGAGGATCTTGGACAGCAGCAGGCTGCCCTTGAGCACGCTGATCTGCTCCTCCAGGGCCTGGTCGGCCTGGCTGAGGGCGTCCAACTGCTGGCGGGTGCGCAGGTTCTGCTGGGTCAGTTCGTTGAGGCGGTCGGTGGCGCGCAGCAGGTAGTCGGAGAGCTTGAGGTTGGTGGCGCTTTCGGCGGCCAGCAGGCTGTCGGGGGTGGCCTTCTGCGCTTCGCGGGAGAGTTCGGCGACGGTCTGCTCGGAGCTTTCCCGGCGCTTGACGTTGATCAGCGATTGCAGGTCCTGGCTTTCCTGCTCCAGGCGGTGGATGCGCTCCACCAGCAGGTCGCGGCGGCTGTTGCCGAGGTCCTGCAGCAGGCTGTTGCCGGCCAGCTCCTGGCGGCGCAGTTGGGTCTGGGCTTCGAGGGCGGCCAGTTCGGCGTTGTACTGGTCGCGCAGTTCGTCGCTGAGGGGCTTGCCGCCTTCCTTGCCGACCTTGAGCAGGGCATTGAGCTGCTGGGTGCGGGCCTGGTTGCTGCTGATCTCGGCCTGGGCGCGCTCGGGGCGGGTCTGGGCGGTGATGATCAGGCTGTTGGCTTCGGCCAGTTGCTTCTGCCCTTCGGAGAGCTGGGTGCTGCGCTGGCTGAGCACCTGCTCCAATTGGGGGAGGCTGGACTTGGCGTAGCGCTCGTTCACCGGCACCTGGCGGGTGGCCTTGAGCCGTGCCAGTTCGCGCTGGGCGTCGCTGATCTGCCGGGGGGCCTCGGCCAACTGGCGCTTGAGGTCGGCCAGGCGCTTTTCGCTGTCGGCCTGGTTCTCCAGCAGGGTGAGGGTCTGTTCGAGGACGGCCTTGAGGGCCTTCTGTTCGGCCTCCGGCAGCTTGCGCTCGGCGAGGGTGTCCAGGCTTTGCTGGACTTCGGTGCTGCTGGGCGGGGCGGCGGCGTGGGCGCCGGGGCTGAGCAGGCAGAGTCCGAGCAGGGCGGCAGTGAGTAAGGGGCGCAGGGAGGGCATGGTCGCGTGGGCGGCTCTGGTTGGGTTGCGGTGAATCTTATGCCTGCGTGGCGGGCCGGTTGTGGTGCCCGGTCACGCGGCGTTGATCAGGTCGCTGCTGCCGGCAGCAGCTTAGCTGGAACGGTCGCTGTCAGAGGAACAGGCCCGGTCCGGGGCGGGCGTGTCCTTCGGGGAATCTGACGCCGACCTTGCGCACCTTGTTCCCTTCCATCAGGGCGACGGTCCAGGTCAGGCCGTTCCACTCCACCTGGTCGCCTACTACCGGCTCGCCGCCGATCTCGTGGGCGATGAAGCGGCCCAGGGGCTGGTTGCCGTCGATGTCGTCCAGGCGTAGGCCATAGAGGGCGGCCACGGCGGAAAGTTCGGCATCGCCTTCGAGCACGAAGTCGCCGAAGAAGCGCAGGTCCAGGCCGCGCTGGGGGGCCTGGCTGAACAGTTTGCCGAGGCCGGGCAGGTCCTGTTCGTGGCCGACCACGCAGAGGATGTCGCCCGCCTCCAGTACGGTGGAGCCGGAGGGGTGCAGCAGTTCGGTGCCACGGAACAGGGCGGCGATACGGGTGCCTTCGGGCATCTTCAGTTCGCGCAGGGCGGCGCCGATGCACCACTTCTCGGCGCCCAGGCGGTAGACGAACAGCTCCCACTCGCTGGTGGGGTGCACCTCCAGCCCGGCGCGGGAGATGGGCGCCGGCTCCGGTGGCACGGTGACCCGCAGCAGTTTGGCCGCCCAGGGCAGGCTGGTGCCCTGGAGCACCAGCGACACCAGGACGATGAAGAAGGCGACGTTGAAGAACAACTGGGCATTGGGTAGGCCGGCCATCAGCGGGAACACCGCGAGGATGATGGGCACGGCGCCGCGCAGGCCGACCCAGGCGATGAAGGCTTTTTCGCGAGTGTGGAAGGCGCGGAAGGGGATCAGCCCGACCGCCACCGACAGCGGGCGGGCGACGAGGATCATCCACAGCGCCAGGCCCAGCGCCGGGAGGATGATGGGCAGCAGGTCATGGGGGGTGACCAGCAGGCCGAGCACCAGGAACATGCCGATCTGCGCCAGCCAGGTCAGGCCGTCGAGCATGTGCAGGATGCCGTGGCGCGAGCGGATCGGGCGGTTGCCGAGGAACAGGCCGAACAGGTACACGGCGAGGATGCCGCTGCCGCCCACGGTGTTGGTGATGGCGAAGACCAACAGGCCACCGGCGACGATCAGCAGGGGATAGAGGCCGTTGGCGAGGGTGAGGCGGTTGATCAGTTGCAGCATCAGCCAGCCGCCGCCCAGCCCCAGCAGGGCGCCAAGGCCGAACTGCTGGGCGATGTGCGCCGGGAAGCTCCAGCTGAAGCCGGTCTGGCCGCTGCTGAGCATCTCGATCAGGGTGATGGTCAGGAACACCGCCATCGGGTCGTTGCTGCCGGATTCGATCTCCAGGGTGGCGCTGACCCGCTCGTTGAGCCCGCGCCCGCCCAGCAGGCTGAACACCGCTGCGGCATCGGTGGAGCCGACGATGGCGCCGATCAGCAAGCCCTCCAGCAGGCTCAGGTCGAACAGCCAGGCGGCGGCCACGCCGGTCAGGCCGGCGGTGATCAGCACCCCGACCGTGGCCAGTGACAGCGACGGCCAGAGGGCCACGCGGAAGGTCGCGACGCGGGTTCGCAGGCCGCCGTCCAGCAGGATCACGGCCAGGGCCAGGTTCCCCACCAGGTAGGCCTGGGGGTAGTTGTCGAAGACGATGCCGCCCGGCCCGTCGTTGCCGGCGAGCATGCCGACCACCAGGAAGATCACCAGGATCGGGATGCCGAAGCGCGAGCCGAACGCGCTGACGAGGATGCTCATGCCCACCAGCAACGCGCCGACCAGGAACAGGCTGTTGATGGTGGTTGCATCCACGTTGGCGGAACTCCTGCAAGGGGTACGAGGGCGGGGCGGGGAGGTGCATGCAGCGTGCATGCCAGCCGGATTCTAACCCGCCGACCGCAACGGCCCGCAAGCACAGTTTGGCCATGATCCGCAGGTTTTTTGGAACGGGTCTGACGGGGGCGGGGAGGTTTTCGACCTGTCGGTCGACGTGTTGGGCTTTGGGGCGGATGACTGGGTTCCGCAGGGCGGGGGACGTTCTTCCCCTCGCTGTCGGTTGCTGCGCAGGCGATCTCAAGGCTTCTGGGACGGTGGTTCCAGCTTGGTGCGGGTTCTTTTATCTGAGTCACAGTTCTGAGAGGAAGGGGTGCAACTGGTCGTGTGGCCGTTGTGTGGCGCCATGTGCTCCGTAGGATTTGCGCCCCGATGTCGATGTGCCACCACTCCAAGGACGGTCATCATGCGCACGCAGCCGTTTGCAGTCGGCTTCTGCCTGCTGTTGTTTCCTGTTTTCCAAGTCTTTGCCGCCGATCCCGTGGTGCCGTCCCCT